>DATEZM010000298.1:0-5266 GCA_035255625.1 Rhizomicrobium sp.
CGACGAGGCCGATCCGCGCGCGCTGATGGCGGCGCTGTCGGCGAAGGGCCATCCGCTCGCCCTGCCCTGTGTCGAGGCGGGGCGGCCGCTGATCTTCCGTGGCTGGAAGATGGGCGACGCGATGCACGCCAATGCCGCCGCTTACGGCATTCCCGAGCCGCTTGCGAGCGCCGCCACAGTCGTCCCGTCACTCGTGTTGGTGCCACTGCTCGCGTTCGACGCCGGCGGTCATCGGTTGGGATATGGTGGCGGCTATTACGATCGCACGCTTTCTTTGTTGGCGCGCGGGCAGATGCCGCCCGCCAACCCATCCGCGCGCGCGCCTTTGCTCGCAGTGGGAGTTGCTTATGCCGGCCAGGAGATCGAAGCCCTGCCGCGCGAGGCGCATGACCATCCGCTCGACATGATCGTCACAGAAAACGGCGTGCGCCGCTTCACATGACGCGGATGCCGAACTCCCGGCGCAGATCGGCGAGCGTGCGCACCTGAAAACTTTCCGGCGGCACCCAGGGCCATTTCTTCGTCATGCGCTTGCGTTCGCGCCAGGCGCGAACGATCCGCGGTATCGAGCGCAGCGTGACGGCGATCGTCCGCCACACACCCAGTTCGGCGAACACCGCCTTGGCGAGCGGATCGTTGATGTAACCCGTATAGGTCTTCCAGCCGACGTCGCAGGAGAAAAGCGTGCGGGTGTCGGCAAGCGTCTCGTCGGCCAGCGTCGTGTCCAGTCCGAAGATGACATGGCAGATGTCGTGGCTGCGGAAGAGCGCGGCACTTGCCGGTGGCAAGGCGGCCGGCCGCGATACGATCCCGGCGTTGGCCCGGTAGTACTCTTCAAGACCCTCGGCGAGAGTCTGCGGCGAGTCCTGCTGCTGATAGCGATGCGGCATGAATGCCGCCGTGGCGTAGGGCCGGATGACAAGTGCAACCATGGGAGCCTCCAGGTCCAACACTATAGTCGCGCTGCGCCGCCAATCCAGAAATTCAGGCAGCCACCGTCACCATAGATAAGGCACCAGCCGCCAGCGCACGCGCGCCGCATAGGCCTCGTAACCCGCAAGTTCGGCACGCAACAATCGCTCCTCGCGCGGGATTCGCAGACTGAGCAGCACGATAAGCACCGGCAAAATGGCGAGCCCGATCCACGATCCCAGCAACAATGGCATACCGATCAGATAGATCGTCGCCGACGCATACATGGGGTGACGCACGATCGCATAGGGTCCGGAGTCGATGACATGCTGGCCGCGCTCGTTCTGGATCTTCACCACCGGCGCGGCGAAACTGTTGGCGGCGAACACCGGCATCACCGCTGCGAATCCCAGGACGACCAGCAGCCCGCCGACGACATCCAGCCACACCGGCATATGCGAAATGCGCCAGCGCTGCGCGTCGAGCGCCATCAGCACCAGCCATGCGTTCCAACTCAGCACCGCGCCGATCATGAAGACCCTGTCCCACAATGGCTGGTCCTTCTGCACCGGCGAGCCCATGCGTGCGGCGAGCAGCGCCGGATCGCGCTTGAGCAGCCAAATACAGAACACCGCCGTGCCGAGCGAGAAGATGCCCAGAAACGCCCAGCCCTGCGGCCAGCGCCAATTGCCGGCGGGCCAAAAAAGCAGCACGCCCATCAGCGCGATCCACACGCTCGACTGGACAATAAGGCGGGCCAGCATTTTGCCTGAAACCATGGCGCGGTCCTGTGTTAAGAGACGGCCATGCGTATCCTCTTCATTGGCGACATCATCGGCAAGCCTGGCCGCGACGTCGTGGCGGCGGAACTGCCCCGCCTCAAACAGGACCTCGACCTCGATCTGGTGATCGCCAATGGCGAGAACGCGGCGGGCGGCTTCGGCCTCACCCATGCGATCGCGCGCGACTTCTTTGCCACCGGCATCGACGTCATCACCACGGGCAATCACTGGGCCGACCAGAAGGAGATCCTCACCTTCATCGGCGACGAGGACCGCGTGCTGCGGCCGATCAACTATCCCAAGGGAACGCCCGGCCGTGGCGCCAATCTCTACCAGACGCGCAAGGGCGCGCGCGTGCTGGTGATGAACGCGCTGGGTCGCGTGTTCATGGAGCCGCTCGACGATCCCTTCGCCGCGATAGAGGCCGAGCTCACCGCCTGCCCGCTGGGCGAGGCGGCAGACGCCATCGTCGTCGACATGCACGCGGAAGCGACATCTGAAAAAATGGCGATGGGCCATTTCTGCGACGGCCGCGTCAGTCTGGTCGTGGGCTCGCATCAGCACGTACCGACCGCCGATGCGCAAATCCTTCCCGGCGGCACCGCCTATCAGAGCGATGCCGGCGCCTGTGCCGATTATGACAGCGTGATCGGCATGGAAAAGTACCAGCCGGTGCAACGCTTCGTCACCAAGCTGTCGACCGGCCGCTTCACGCCGGCAACCGGCCCGGCGACCATGTGCGCCGTGTTCGTCGAGACGAACGCGAAAGGCATCGCCACGCGGATCGAACCGGTGCGGCTGGGCGGCCGTCTGAAACAGACGGTGCCGGCGTCATGACGATCCCTTTCGCCCTTCAGCAGATCGATCATGTCGTCCTGCGCGTGCGCGACCTTGAGGCAAGTCTCGGCTTCTATTGCGGCGTGCTCGGCTGCACGCTCGACAAGGTGCAGGAGCGCATCGGGCTGTGGCAGGTGCGCGCCGGCGCATCGCTGATCGACTTGGTACCGCTCGACGGAACGTTGGGGCGGATGGGCGGCGCGGGACCGGCCGAGCAAGGCCGCAATCTCGATCACTTCGCGATCCAGATCGTGCCATTCGACGATGCCGCGATCCGCGCCCATCTCGCCACGCACGGCGTCGCCGTGGTCGAAGCGGGTCAGCGCTATGGCGCGCAGGGCGACGGCCCGTCGATCTATATCCGCGATCCCGACGGCAACACGGTGGAACTGAAGGGGCCGCCGAGCGTCGCTTAGCGGAACCGCAGGAACCGGCATCGGCAGTGTTCGTTTCCGGACGGGGCGTCCTGAAGAGGAGTTCACCATGCCCCTGTTTTCGAAATCTCTGCTCGCCGGAACCGGAGCGCTCGGTCTTCTGCTGACCACCGCGCCTGTATTCGCCCAAGACTATGACGGCCTCGCGACCGAGCGCGTCGAAGTGATCGCGCCGAACCACCACCATGCCGATCGCAGTTCGACCGGCGCGCCGATCGTCGACGTTGCGCTGACGCGCGAGGTTCGTTTTGACGATCTCGATCTCTCCACGCCGCGCGGCGCGCATATCCTGCGCGCGCGGATCCGCAACACCGCGCAAGAGCTCTGCAGCAAGCTGGATTTGCGTTATCCGGTCGCGACATCCGACAGCCCGCCCTGCTATCGCACTGCTGTCTCGGATGCGATGGACCAGGCCGACACGGCCATCGCGCAGGCGCGCCGCTAATTGCGACTCAACTTTGTGCCTTGCGCGCCCGCTCCTAAGCGGCGCGCAAGTGCACGCGTTCGCGCCATGGCAGCAGCGCAGCGGAAATGGTCTTGCCGAGCGCCTGTCCACATATCGAGCATGAATCAGGGTAGGCACTTGCGTGTCGGCCTACCGCGCATGGTCGAAGCAAAGTACGCAAAGTGCAGCGTTCCTGGCGCCAAGCAGATTTCCGGTCGAACGGTTTGCTTCGGGTGGCCTTTGCCCCTTACAGGTCAGGGTCTAGGATAGAAGCCATGAGTGACGCTATCGGCCCCGGCGATCTCGTTCTGTGCGTCAATGCCGCGCCGAACCATGGCACGGGCAGGCCGGTGCCGCTGCAGGTCGGTGAGACCTACCGTATCATCGCGGTCATGGAATATGCCTGCCCCTGCGGGCGTTCGGACGCTCTGCTGGATGTCGGCATCGATTTCGCGTGGTGCCAGACGCGCTTTCGCCTCCTGCCCAAGCCCAAAGCCGAGGCAAAGCCCCGCAAGGCTTCGGTGCCGAGAGTGAAGGAGCAGGTTCGATGAAGGCCGGCGTTGAAAGCGGCTTTATTCGCGGTCGGAGTAAGAACAGGCGGGCCGGGAGAGATTCGACTGGAATTTGTGGGGCAAACGGCGCGGTAGCGGCAGACGGGGAGGCGAAGCAATGAACATCAACGATTTGCCGGCGATTATGGGAACAGTTCTGATTGTTGCCGGGCTCGCCCTGGTGGGCGTTTCCACATGGTCCCGTGCCGAGGGGAGTGAAAAGACCACCCAGGCCGGGGCACTCATCATTGTGGTCGGCGCACTCCTCTTGGGGCTGTCGATATTCGTGTCGCATGGAAAATAGGACTCTGGTCCGCGCGCCAAAATTAAGACACGACCATCGGCCCTGCCCTTGAATCCTGCGCGCCCACCCGGCTATCTCACCCGCCGAATTTCGGAAAAGCGACATGGCCGGTCATTCCCAGTTCAAGAACATCATGTTCCGCAAAGGCAAGCAGGATAAGGAGCGTTCGAAGCTCTTCTCCAAGCTCAGCCGCGAGATCACCGTCGCCTCGAAATCCGGGATGCCGGACCCCAACCACAATCCGCGCCTGCGCACCGCCATCCTCGCCGCCAAGGCGGAGTCGATGCCGAAGGACAATATCGAGCGCGCCATCAAGAAGGGCCAGGGCGGCGACGCGGAGAACTATGACGAGGTGCGTTACGAGGGCCGCGGTCCGGGCGGCGTGGCGCTGATCGTCGAGGCGCTCACCGACAACCGCAATCGCACCAGCGCCGATGTGCGCTCGACCTTCTCCAAATTCGGCGGCGAGATGGTGGCCAATAATTCGGTCGCTTTCCTGTTCAGCCATGTCGGCCAGATCGTCTATGCGAAGGACAAGGGCAACGACGACGCGATGCTGGAACTCGCGCTCGATGCCGGTGCGGACGAAGTGGTCTCGACCGATGACGGCCACGAATTCCTGACGAGCATGGACGGCTTCGCTGCCGTGCGCGACGCGCTCGAAGCCAAGCTCGGCGCGCCAGCGCAGGCCGGCTTTGTGTGGCGGCCGCAGAACACGGTCACGGTCAAGGACGACGCCGGCGAGAGCCTCGTCAAGCTGATCGAGACGCTCGACGACCATGACGACGTGCAGCACGTCTACGGCAATTACGAACTCTCCGACGCGCTGATGGAGAAGCTGTCGGGATAGGGCAAGATAGCTTTACCTTGAATCACCTCAACATCCGTCATCGCCCGCTTTTCATGCGGGCGACCCATCTTTTTTTGCGAGAGGCAAGTGGGTCACCCGGACGCGCTCCCGCGCGCCGGGCGATGACGGAACGAGAGCGTTTCGATTCGAC
>DATEZM010000299.1:0-4326 GCA_035255625.1 Rhizomicrobium sp.
CCGAGCAACAAGATTCCCGCTGCCGTAATCGCCCAATAAATCATGGCATCCCCGTCCGATACGACTCGGTATTTTGATAGCTTGATCCGGCTTGCGCTGGCAACCGAATCGCCTCCGCCGCAATGCAGCAAATCAGCGGGAAAACGCGCCCATCAGCGCCGGCTTGGCGTATAGCGCGGCGGCGTCGAAGGCGGCGACGTCGGGGATGGTATAGGGCAGGTCGGACGCGGCATTGAGCGTCGCGTTCAGCATCTGGGCCGCGATATAGGGATCGACGGGACGGATCGAGCCGTCCGCGACGCCGTCGCTGATCATGGCCGCGAAGCGCTCTGACACGCGGTTGGCGCGCTCGACCATCGCAAGGCGCATCGGTTCGGGCAGGGCGCTCAACGCCGAGGAGCGCAGCAGCGGCCCGCGCTCGGACAGCTGATACTCGACCAGCGACGCGGCGGCGGAGGCGATCTTGTGCCAGTAGTCGCCTTCAGCGCCCAGCGCCGCCGATTGCACCCGCCGCATAACCTCGAAAGTGCGCTCGAAGCACTCCACCACCAGATCGTCCTTCGCGTCGTTGTGGTGATAGAACGAGCCCTTGGTGACGTTGAGCTGCTCGGAAATTTTCTCCACCGACGCGCCGCGATAGCCGCGCTGGTTGATCAGCCGTGTCGCCGCCGTCAGAAACGTCTCGCGCTGGCTTTCCTGCGCATCGGAGGCGGGCGCGGAATCGGGCAGCCGCGCCGGCTCCCATTTGGCGCCTTCCGGCGCGACGCCGACCGACAGGATGTCGAACATGCGGTCGCGCACGCGACCATAGTCTTCGAGGTCGTAACGCGGCAGCCAGGTCACCGACCAGTAGATCTGCTCCAGCAGCATATGGGTGCGCGCCGTCGACATGCGCCGGTCGAGCCATTCATAGCCGGAGCCGCGGAACAGCGAACGCACCTTGCGGAAGAACTGGCCATAGGCCTTGGCGACGATCGGCAGATGCGGCTCCTTGAGCGCGCGGATGTCGTTGAACACCGCGATCGGCGCTTCGTCACCTTCGCGGATGCGCCGGTGCAGCGTCAGGTAGAGATCGAGGAATTTCAACAGCCGCCGCGGCGGATCGGGCTCGGCCAGCGCCACCGTGATCAGCGCGTCGAAACGCTCGATGCCGCGAAGATAGCAGGCGACGGCGAGGTCTTCCTTCTTCTTGAAGTAATAGGTGACGCTGGTGGTGATCAGATCGACGCTCGCCGCCACGTCGGCCAGCGTCATGCCGCGCACGCCGCGCCGGTTCAGGATGCCGGCCGCGGCCGCGATGATCGCTTCCTTCTTCTTGTTGTAGCGGTCTGTTGCGGCGCTCACGGATGTTCGGAAGCCGGAATGTAGGCGGCTTCGGCCACCAGCTTGCGCAGGTTTTCCTCATGATCCTTCCGGTCGATGGGAAAGCGCGAGATGATCCAGATGCCGATGCCATACAGCACCACCACCGCGGGCAGATAGACGAGCGCTATGTTGCGGATGACGTGAGGGTCGACATGACCCGGCACGGCGTTGTCCGGAAATCCGACCGCACTGAGCAGAAGTCCGGTGAGCAGGATGCCGAGGCCGGACACCGCCTTCGCCATGAAGCTCGAGCCGGCGTAGAACAAACCCTCCGACCGCCGCTTGGTCTTGAGTTCGCTGTCTTCGACGACGTCCGCCAGCATCGCGCCCATCAGGATGGAGCTGCCGATCGTCATCGCGCCGGAGATCGCGCCGAATGTGAACAGCACTGGCACCAGCAGGGGCGAACTGTTGGGCAGGAACACGCCCAGCAGGCGCAGCAGGATCGGGAATATCGAAATGAACAATCCCGTCGCGAACAGGCTCACCGCGCCGACACGTTTGCCCAGGCGCTTGCCGACCGGCAGCGCGATGACAAAGGCCAGGATGAAGGCGACCACCGTGCCGAACCCGAGCGTCACGATCTGGGTGCTGGAAAGCTCCCAGAAATAGGTGCCCAGATAGATCGCCATCGCGAAGACGAGGCCGGTTGCGGCGCCGAACGCGATCTGTGCCAGCATCAGGATGGCAAAGGCGCGGTTGTAGAGCGTCGCTGCCATCTGCCGGGCGTAGTCCGCGATCGATTGCGCGCGCTCGGGCGGCTTGCGCAGGATCGGGATGAATTTGTGCGTGCCAAGAGCCGATATCAGGATGGCGCAGAACATCAGAACCGCCGCGGTGATGCCGTAGAGCGAATAGCCATGCTCGTTGAGCTGCCCCACCGCATGCGTTTTGTCCGGCCTTAAGAATACGCCCAGCGCCAGCAGGTACATCGTCATGCCGCCGGTCCAGCCGAAGAAGGTGCGATAGCTCTGCAGCGCGGTGCGCTGGTCGTAGTCGTCGGTGAGTTCGGGATTGAGCGCCGAACTCGGGATCTCGTAGAAGCTGATGAAGGTGCGCACCACGACCGCGACGACGAAGAGATAGACGAGCAGCGCGCCATGGCTCCAATGCGGTGGATTCCACAACAGGAGATAGCTCACCGCGACGGGGAGCGCCGAAAGGTAGAGCAGGGGATGACGGCGGCCCCAGCGCGACCGCAGATTATCGGAGAATTGCCCGACGATCGGATCGAACACCGCATCGGCGCACATCGCCATGAACAGGATGCCCGCGACGCTCGCCGGCGGCAGATGCATCACCTGGTTGTAGAACAGCAGCAGAATCGTCTGAAAGCCGTTGTCTTTGATGCCGAAGGCGATCGAACCGAAGCCGTAGAACAGTTTTGTCCGCAGCGTGCCGACGTCGCGGCGCAAGGCCTCGGTGTTCGTGCTTGCGTCGCTCATTCTCCGGCTGCCGGCTTAGGCAGGCCTTCGGTCAGCTCGGCTTCGACCGACACCGGCGTCTGCGCCAGCACTGCCGTCTCTTCGAGCTTGCGCAGATTCTCCAGATGCGAGGCGCGCGTGATGCGGTAGCGCGACATGGCGATCATGCCGGCGGTGAAGAGAAGCGTGATGACCGGCAAGTAGATATAGGCGAGGTGCCGCACGATCGCCGGATCGAGTGTCGCCGGATTGGCGTGCTGTGGAAAATGCACGATGCCAAGCATCTGACCGGCGATGAAGGCGCCCGTGCCGGAAATCGCCTTTGCGACGAAACTGGAGGCCGCGAAATACAGGCCTTCGGACCGTCGCGTCGTGCGCAGTTCGTTGTCTTCCACGATGTCGGCCAGCATGGACGAGAACATGATCAGGACGATGACGCCGATCGTTCCGGTGATGTACCGTTCGCCGAACAGGATCGGCATCAGCCAATGCGAGCCGTTGGGCGGGAACAGACCGATCAGACGCAGCGCGATGGGTGCCGATGAGATCACGATGAACGTGATGAACAGCGCGATCGCAAGCTGGCGTTTGCCGAACATGCGAGACAACGGGCCGGCGAGGGCGACGCTGGTCACCGCCGCAACCAGCTGCCCGATCTGGAAAATCGAAAGCTGTGCCGAGACCAGCCCCCAGAAATAGGTTGCGAAATACAGCAGGAGGTTCGCCGATGTGCCGATCGCCATCGCGCCGAACAGGGACGCGGCCATCAGCACGACGAAAGACGGGTTCGACAGGCTCGTTCCCATCTCGCGCAACGTCTGGCCGAGTGTCAGGCGCCGCTGCGGCGGCACCCGGAAATACTTGATGTTGCGATGGGTGCCGAGCGAGGAGATCAGGATCACGCTCGTCATCACCAGCGAGGCGATCAGGCCGTAGCGGACATAGCCGGCCGGATTGAGCTGCCCCACCGGATGGGCCGCATCCGGCGTCAGGATATAGCGCAGCGTGATGAACGACATGATCACGCTGCCGAACAGCCCGAAAAAATAGCGGTAAGAGAGGAAGCTGGTGCGCTGGTCGTAGTCGGTCGTCACTTCGGCGATCATCGCGGAGTTCGGAATCTCGAACATGGTGATGAAGGTGCGCACGATGACGGCCATCACGATCAGATAGAAGAACGTCCCGGTCTGCGACATATGCGGCGGCACCCACAGGAAGAAATAGGATACGCCGACTGGAATTGCCGAGGCGTACATGAAGGGATGGCGCCTTCCCCAGCGCGTGCGCAGATTGTCGGAGATCTGGCCGACGATCGGATCGGCGAAGGCGTCGCATACCAGCGCGATCATGATCGCGGTGCCGACCAGCTGCGCCGGCAGCCCGACGATCTGGTTGTAATAGAGCAGCAGCAGCGCTCCGAAGCCGCCATCCTTGATGCCATAGGCGACCGAGCCGAAGCCGTAGAACAGCTTCGTCCTCAAACCGCCGAGTTGGCGTTTGCCCGCGTCATCGATCACGTCGGTCATCGGGTGCTCCA
>DATEZM010000300.1:0-13535 GCA_035255625.1 Rhizomicrobium sp.
CGCAAGTGAATGCCCGAGTGTCGAGTTCCGATGGCATAACCCTTTGTTCACCACGTTCGCGATCAATCTTGTCCAAGGATAAACGAATTCCTTCGCCACGCGTAGCCATCTAGCAACCATGCGAAGGGGCTCCACTTGGCGTTCTTGCCACTGCCGCAGGCACCCGACGTTGCGCCGCCTCTACCATCGATGGATACGCCGTTGGTGGAATTGGCGCGTTATGGCGTCCTGCCGGATAGCGATTTCGAGCTGCGGTTTTTCCCCGTCTTCGACTTCCAGCGCCGGGGCGTGGCGGCCCTGTTTTGCACGCCGATGGACGCCGGCACCGGCAATGACGCCATCTATGGCCATCACGCCTTCCACGATTTGTCGGTCGCACACTGGGCCGGAATCGACTGTGCGATTCTCGGCCACGCCCTGACGTTCGCGAACCGCCTGGCGCGGAACGGCATCATGGTTCCGGTAGGCGCGTCGGTGAGTTTCGCCACCATGTGCGACCCAAATGGCCGGGCCACATATCGCGAGGCGCTGCGCATCGCGCATGCTCGCGAGCAGGGCCATCTGGTGATCAAGATCGAGGACGTCCCGCCTTCGACGAGCGGACAACGCATCGCCGAGATTGTGGCCTGCGTGCGGTCGCTTGCGCCGCGCGTGTGGGTGCACCTGCCGAGTAGTCATATGCCACTGTCGGGGCACGAGCAGCTGCGTGCGTCGGGCATTGTGTTGTCGATGCCGGCAGGGCTGCCGATGCATGGCATCCAGACCGAAGCTCGCTGGCTGGCCCGGACTGCGGCTCTGCAATCGGCGCACGCTTGCGTGGACCACGTCGACAGCGCGGCGGAACTGGACACGGTGCGCGCCGCCGGCGTTCGCTTCATCGCCGGTCACGCACTTCACCGCCCGGCGCTCCCGGGTAATGCTCCGCCCGACGAAATTCGCGCCACACTCTCTGGCGCGCACTAGGCACTGGCCGACCGTCTTTTTGCATATTCGCCCTTGCTGACCAGGGTCGCGAGCCTAATAGAGTTGCCGCGAGCTCTTCGGGTCGCCTGCACGGCTTGATTGCACCGCTACCGGTCACTACCTTTGGCGCTCGGACGTTTCCGCGGGCCATTGTTCGGAATAACGGCGCAATGAAGCTTCGCGAATTGCGAGACCTGTTTGCCGCCAAGGGCGTCATCGCTCCACGTCTCCTCGCGGGGGTGCTGCTGGCGTGCACTGTGGCCGTGGCGCTTCTGCTCGACGCCCGGTCACAACGCCCCCAGCCGCATGTCCGGCTACCACGCGCTGCAACGATCCGCCATCGCCCTGGCCCGATGCACATCGCGCTTCGTAAGCCGCCGGCGAAGCCGCTCCCCAAGCTCATCGTCAAGCGTGTGCTGTCTGCATTTGCGCTCGAGCAGACGATGACATCGCGGGAATTGCTGGATCGCTGGACGCCTTTCATCCGCGAAGCCTCGCGCCGCTTCGACGTCAACGGTCAATGGATCCGCGCCGTGATGATGATCGAAAGCGGCGGCCGCACCATGCTGGCGGAACGTACGCCGATCGTGTCCTCTGCCGGCGCCATGGGTCTGATGCAGCTCATGCCTAAGACCTGGAGAGAGATGCGCGCTGCCAATCGCCTGGGCCCCGATCCCTTCGATCCCCATGACAATGTTCTGGCGGGTGCCGCCTATCTGCACATGCTCTATCTCCAATACGGCTATCCCACGATGTTCGCGGCATACAATGACGGGCCGGGCATGCTCGCGGCGCACGCCGCACTGAACCAGCCTTTGCCGGTGGAGACCGCGGCCTATGTCCGCGACATCGCCAGCATCCTTGGCACCGGCGTTCGCTACCGTGCCGGTTCGCGCCATGCCTTGGCGCGGCTGACGCGGCCTGACGGCGCGCCGGTGATGATCGATGCGGGGGCGGTGATCTCGATCCGGGCGGCACTGCCTGGCGAGTATGCGTCGAGCGTCCTTTCGGTCGTCTCGGTCGGCCGACTCCACCAGGGCGTGCGTGAGACGGTGGCCCGGGCAACGGCCATTGTGCGCAGCCATGGCGGCTTGATCTGACCGTCAAAAAAGCCGCCGCCTCACGGCATTAAGATTGCTGCCGATCAGGGTAGGGGCCACAAAAGCTGCCTAGCCTGACCCGGCCCGATGAATTAAAGTTTTCACCATGGCCGGGTCGATGAACCGGTTCGCTACGAAGGGATGATCCATGCTTGCGAAAAGGATTGGCGCGGCAACCGCGCTTGCTCTTGCGGCACTCACCGCGATGACGATTGCATCACTAGCCGATTCCCGGCAGACCGGCTCACATAGTAACCATACCGTTACGCTGCGGGCCTGCAACCATACGGATTCGACGGTGCTGGTAGGGTCGAGTTTCATTCCGATCGGCGGCTCCGATTGGCGCAACAAGGGTTGGACAGCCGTCGGCGCCGGCCAGTGTCTCGATATCTTCAAGACGACGAACTACACCTTCTATGCGCGTGCCGAGGTGAAGGGCGATTCGGATTCCTCTTGGGGCACCGACATCGACCAGTGCGTCGAGTATCCCGGACCCTATGATTTCTACACCAAGTCCGAGGACACGACCTGCCCGGAAGGCGAACCCGCCAAGTTCACGACCTTCAAATCGGATGGCACCCCGGTCTATGTCTGGAACCTGAATCCTCCGGGCTGAACGGCTCGTTCAGAGCTGACCGTTGAACACGAAGTGCGCGAAGGCGCCCGTTGCGGGATCGTATTCGACTCCGAAAGCGAGCGCGCCGCCGTCGCAGATCGAAATCGCATTGCTTCGCCAATCGGCGCGGACGACCGCATTGCGCACGCCGTTGACATAGATGACATGCCGGCCGCCGATCGTCAGGCCGCCGTATTGCCGGTAATAGGCCCCCGGCTGGACCTTCTCGGCGATCAGGAGATTCGCCAGTCCGGGTTCAAGCTTGGCGATGTCGGAGGGCAGCGGCTGCCAGGCCCCTTCTGGCCTGGGTGTCGTGCGCGAGCATTGTCGTGTCAGCGAGACCGCCTGCTCGGCTGGAAAGATGACCCCCCAATATGGGTTGAGCGGCGCGGTTGCAGCTGCGGCCGGAAGGGCTAAGGCAAGGGCCAGGATGGTCCAGGGAATACGCATGAGGGACCTGTGCGGGATGTGTCGCCCCAATTGTAGACGGGATCGCGGCGGGAATGTGCGGATGCCCGAAAATCGGCGCGCGGGCTAGAAAATCATGAGGCGGCCGGCGCCTTCGCGCCGTAGCCGCCTCACGCTGCCCCCTTCAATGCGGACCCTACTTCAACCGCGGGGCTTGACCCCCAAGCCGTTCGGACCCGCGGCGCGCTAACTGTGCCGGGAGTGGGGTGCGACGCAACGGTCATGCCGGGCTGTCATGCGCATAAAGATCGGCTGTTGATTTACAGCAACAATATTCGTGACGGTGCAGTCACTGAAGTTCCGCTCAGGGCTGGCGGAAGTGCTTCGACAGTTTCAGGCCTTGGCCCTGATAGTGGGAGCCAAGCCCCTCGCCATAGGCCTCTGGCGGTGGATCGGTCAGCCGCTCGAATACCAGCCGGCCGATTACCTGGCCATGCTCGAGGATGAACGGAACCTCACGCGAGCGCACCTCCAACACCCCGCGCGCCGCGGGCGGCCCGCCGTTCGCGTACCCAAACCCGGGGTCGAAGAACCCGGCGTAGTGAACGCGGAACTCGCCCACCAGTGGGTTGAACGGCACCATCTCGGCGGCGTAATCCGGCGGGATCGCAACCGCCTCCCGGCTGACCAGGATGTAGAACTCGTCCGGATCGAGCACGAGGTTGCCGGCTTCGTTGGCCTCGATCCCATCCCAATAGTCGTGAGCCGAGAGCGCCGCGCGCTTGTCGACGTCGATGACGCCTGTGTGCCGCTTGGCGCGCCAGCCGATCCGCTGTCCGCCCGTTCCCTTGAGATCGATCGACAGCGCCAGACCGTTGTCGATGTCGGCCTCACCGCTGACCAGCGGACTCTCGGCGTGCAGGCGGCGTAGCTGCGTGTCGGTGAATTGCGGCGTCCCCTTGCGGATTCGCAGCTGATTGAGGCGCGAGCCTTTGCGCACCAGCACCGGAAAGGTGCGCGGACTGATCTCCGCGAACAACGGCCCATGATAGCCCGACTCGATGCGGTCGAAGGCGGCGGCGTGATCGGTGATCAGGCGCGTGAAGACGTCGATGCGTCCAGTCGAACTCTTGGGGTTCGCTGTTCCCGACACGCGAGAAGAAAAGTCGGCGACTTCGAGTAGCGGCACGATATACACGCAGCCGGTCTCTAGCACTGCGCCCTTCCGGAGGTCGATCTCGTGCATAAAGACCGCCTGCAACTTGTCTTCCACAGTCGCGTTAGGCCCCGGAAGAAAACTCGCGCGCACCCGCCATGCCACTGGACCCAGCCGTAGGTCGATGCTGGCGGGCTGGATTTGGCCTTCCTCGATGTCCTCCGTTGCGATGATCTCGCGCCGCGCGCGGATCAGCCGCCTGAGCACATGGCTCGGCAGGATGCCAGTCGAGTGGCGGCCATAGGTGTCAGCGGCCTCGTCGCCGAACAGGGTCTGATCATCGGCGGTCATGCGCCCTTATAGGGAACTGCGCAGCGGCGGTCACTTCTGTCAGGTGCCGTAGGCACGGATATCCCCAGTCGCCTCGGGCGACCGCAGCTTGCGCGAGTAGAACGAGGCGTTCTGCCGCCCCTGTGCCGCCTCGCGCGCGAACATGATCAGGTGATGCGCCACCATGCCAACTGCGATAACGCGCTCGATGTCCCCCTTGCGGATCAATGGCCAGGAGAAGCGCCAGAAGGCTCGGCGATAAGGACTCGCGATGCCTGCGATGGCAATCAACCGGGCCATTACGCCAAGGCCGAACAGCACCGTCCGCGCTGTCACCTGCCGCGGCGGATTGAGTCGCTTGGCATAGGTCGCCTCGAGCTGGTGCTCGAATCGCTTGTAGAGCGCTTCGGGGTCATAAGCCGCAGCGATGCAGTCGCGCCACATCTCGATAACCCGCGCATAGGGCAGGCGGAAAATGACATTGGATTCGCGCGCGTCGTCCTCGACCAGCCGCCCCTCACGCATCAGTCGGTCCCATAGCCGTGTCCGTGGCAGTGCCTGCAAGAGGTTGATCGTCAGCACCGGGATTTTCGAGCGCTCGATGAAGGCGCGCATGGTCTCGCCGCTCTCCGTCGTATCACTGTCCAGCCCCATGATGATGCCGCTGACGACCTCCATGCCGTAGCTGTTCAGCGTCTCGATCGCCTCGAACATCGGCACCATCATGTTGTGGGCCTTGTCGATGGATTTCAGCGCCTCGGGCTCCGGAGTCTCGATGCCGCAGAAGATGGTCTCGAACTTCGCTTCGCGCATTGACGCCAGTATTTCGGGACGCTTGGCGATGTTGAGTGTCGCTTCGCATGCGAGCGTCAGCGGGTAGCCGTTCGCCCTTTGCCAGTCGGTCAGGACCGGCAGCAGCTCGCGCACGGCGCGGCGATTGCCGATGAAATTATCGTCGACGAAATAGACCGCGTTGCGCAATCCGCAGGCGCGCATCTTCTCGAGCTCGGCGACAATCTGCTGCGGTTTCTTCAGCCGCGGATTACGACCGTAGAGGGCCGGGATGTCGCAGAACTCGCAATCATAGGGACAGCCGCTCGAGAACTGTATCGAACCCATGAAATAGCGGTCGAGCCGGCACAACTCGTAAGCGGGGAGGGGATAGTCGCTCAGTTCTTGCCGCTGCGATGTCACGAAACGTTTCTGCGCGCTGGGTCGCGCGATGTCGTCTTCAAGATGCGCGAACAGCGTCTGCGTCGCGTCACCCAGCTCGCCAATGTGCAGGTAGTCGGCTTGCGGATAGTATTCGGGGCACGCCGATACTGACGGCCCGCCAACCACCACCGGCTTGCCCTGCGCGTGCGCGCGGGCGCACAGGTCGTGGATTTTGGCGCGCTGGATGTGCATACCGCTGACGAACACGACGTCCGCCCAGGCGAAATCGGTGGCGCGCGCCGCGTGCAGATTTTCATCCACGAAACGCACTTGCCAATGCCGGGGCAGACTCGCCGCGATCACCAACAATCCTTGCGGCGGCATGAATGCCTGCGCGCCCATGATCGGGTAGGCGTATTCGAATGTCCCGAAGGACGGTTCATAGCGCGGGAATGCAAGGAGAACGCGGCGCCCGCCGCCTCCTTGGGTATTCTTGCGTCGCTGTTCAGACACGCACCCTCCGCCGCTCCACCCCGCAATTTGGCAATGCTCAGTCGCTATCAAAGTTCCATAACTATGCGCTAAGAAAGCTGCGGACGTCGATGATTGCTTGCGCCAGCCCGCAGCGCTTGACCGGCGCATCGGGCGGAAAGGCGCTCAGCAGGCGGCTTGGCGTTGCGGGTTCGAGGATCACGAAGCAGCCCCTGTCGCCCTCGCCGCGGATCAGCCTGCCGAACGCCTGCTTCAGTCGGAAGCGCGTCAGCAGGTCGTCATAGCCGTTGCCGAAACGCGCGCGCCGCGCCTTGTGCAGGATGGTCGGCTTGGGCCATGGCACCTTGTCGAAGACAGCCAGCCTCAGTGACCGCCCCGGCACGTCGACGCCGTCGCGCAGTGCATCGGTGCCGAGCAGGCAGGCATTCTCCTCGGCGCGGAACAGATCTACCAACGCACCGGTGTCGAGCTTGTCGACATGTTGGGCGTAGAGCGCGACGCCGGCGTCCGCCAGCGGTGCTGCGATGCGCTGCTCCACTGCACGCAGCGTGCGCACCGCGGTGAACAGGCCGAGCGCGCCGCCGCCTGCGGCCAGGAACAGTTCGCGGAACGCCGCCGCCACTTGGTCGATGTCGCGCCGGTTGACGTCCTTGACGATGAAGATGCGCGCCTGCTCGGCATACTTGAATGGCGACCCAAAGCTCGCGCGCTTTGGCGGTTCGGGCAGGTGTCCGGCGCCGGTGCGCACTTCCGCGCTCTGCCAGTCATCGGTGCCCTCGACGATGTCGCGCAGCGTGGCCGAGGTGATCAGCGCGCCATGCGCCCGCACCAGAACGTCGCGCGCCAGTGGGATCGTCGGATCGATCCAGTGCCGCTCCAGCCCGACATCGGCGTCGCGGCCGTCCTCGCGCGCGATCTCGAACCAGTCGGAGAATTCCTCGCCGCGCGACCCTTCGAGTTCGTCGAGCATGGCGATCCAGGTCGGCACCACGTATTTCCCGCGCCACACCAGACCGCGTGCCGCCGCTTCGATGCGCGCGCGCGACGCGGTCTCGAGTTCTTCGCTCAGCGTGTCGATCTGCTTACGCAACATGGCGGCGAGCCGCATCAGCGGCACCGCCAGACGCTTGAGCCCGCGCGACAGCTCGCGCGCTGCCTCACGCACATCGTCGGCAAGCGGTTCAGTTGCACATTCCAGCGTGTAGAAACTGTCGACATCGTCGCTGTGCGCGCGCACCTGCTGATACACGGCCGCCAGGAATGTCTCACCCGGTCCGCGCGGACCGCCGCCATGCAGCCGTGACATCCAGCCCTCGCCCGCCAGCACGCCCGTCGCCTGGATACATTCGTCGAGCGCGCTCTGCGCTTCGGGCTCGCCTTCGGTCAGATCGCGCAGGCGTTCCTGCAGGCCACGCATGCGGCTGCGCGCGCGACCCTCCGGCCCACGGATCCAGCGCCGCAGATCCTGCATCTCCGAGCCCGACACCAGCGGCGCGAAGCCGCTGTCGGCGGCGTCGAACAGATGATGACCCTCGTCGAACACGTAACGGACGCGCCGCTCAGGCGGCGCATCGGTCGTTTCGTCCGTGCTCAACCAGTCCTGCGAGGCCTGCGCAATGACGAGCGCATGGTTCGCCACCACGATCGGCGCGTGCCGCGCGCGGCGGATGGCGCGCTCGATGAAGCAGGTTCGATAGTGCGGACAGGCGGCGTACACGCATTCGCCGCGCCGGTCGGTGACTTCCGACAACGGCAGCGAGCCGCCGAGGAAAGCCGGAAAGCCAGCGCCTGAAACATCGCCATCCGGCGTCACGCCGACCCAGCGCGCGATCAGTCCAAGCGCCACGACGCGCTGTCCGGGCGCCAGCGCCGTGCGCTTGGCCGCTTCCTCGAAATTCAACAGGCAGAGATAGTTTTCGCGCCCCTTGCGCACCACCGCCTTTTCGGCGCGCTCTTCCGGATCAGGATAGAGATGAACGATCTCCTGTACGATCTGGCGCTGCAGGTTGCGGGTGTAGGTCGAGATCCAGAGTCCGGGCCCATTCTTCTCCGCCCACACACTGGCGGGCGCGAGATAGCCCAGCGTCTTGCCGACGCCGGTGCCGGCTTCGACCAGCGCGACCTTGGGTGCGCCCGCCGTGTCGCGCGGTCCGAAGGCATAGGCCGCGGCATCGGTATAGGATTCCTGTTCAGGCCGAACTTCGCCCATCCGTCCGACCAGCTGATTGAGGCGGTGGCGCGCCTCGTCGGAGGTGACCGGCAGCGAGCCTGGCTTGTCAGGTGCCGCAGAGTCTTCCCACACAGGTAAGCCGCGCCAGGTTTCCATGCCGGCAATCGGCGCGGTCTTCGCATCCGGCTCGCCCAGAACGTCGAGCACTGGCCGCGCCCAGCGCCATCCCGAACGTTCCAGCGTTCCCGCCAACGCACGCATCGGTGCCCGTGCGGCTTCCGGCGTATGATGCAGAAGATCGATCAGCCCGACCGCCGCCTCGCGCAGCGCTACCGCCTGTTCCTCAGCCGTATGGGGAATCGTTTGGCCCATCGCGCGCGCCAGGCCCAGCGCGCTCGGAATGCACGGCGCACCGGGCCGGACGAAGGCGAACAGTTCCAGGACGTCGTAGAGCGCGGTAACCGGTGGTGTCTTCAACCGCCCCGAGACGAACGCCGCATGGGCGATCAGGACGTTGCCCGAGCGAAACAGCTTGCGCGCTTCGTCCAGCCCGGCGCGCCGGCACGCATCATCGCCGTCGCAAACCACCGCCCCGCCGGGCGCGGGTACCAGCGCGGGCAGGTGTCGCCATTCATGGGCGGGAATCGGGTCTGGGGCCATAACGGCAGTCTACCGGAAAACCGCCGCCACCGATTTCGTCATCGCGGCACGCCGGGATAGGCCTCCAGCACCGGACCGAGCGCCGCCTTGAGCGGTTCGAGAAACGCCTCGAAATGCCGCCAGTGCTCTAGCCCTTCGGCCGAGATGGGCCGGCGCACCTGTTGCGCGCTCGCGGTGCGGACCGCTCGCTCGGTGTCATAGAACCGCAGGCAGTTCTCGTCGAACGGAAGTCCGCAATAGTCGAGCAGACGGCGCACTTCGTGATCGGTGTCGGCCACGAGGTCTTCGTAGATCACACGGTGCACCCGGCCGGGCAGCACGCGGTCGTGCAGATCCATCAGCGCGACATACTCTGCATAGAAGCGGCCGAGATCGTTCAGGCCGTAAGAGAAATTCTGCCCACCGGCGAAGCTCTGTTTGAACGCGGAAAAGCAGCACGCCATCGGATGGCGTCGCACATCGATGATCTTGGCGTTCGGAAGCGCCAGATGGATCAGTGGGATTAGGATGAAATTGCCGGAGAATTTGTCGATGAAGAAGCGTCGTCCGAGCCGGCGGAATGGCTGCGTCCTTGCGATGTATTCTTCGCCGAGCGCGCGAAAGGCCGAGACCGAATAGTCCGCCAGGCTTTGCGGGAAGTGCGCCGCATCGGGGCTGACCCGTCGCGAGATAGCAACCAAGTCGGGCAATTCCATCGTGCCTTCGACATCGGCGTGGCTCGCGAGAATCTGCTCGACCAGCGTCGAGCCCGAACGCGGCAGGCCGACGATGAAGATCGGATCGGGATCGGCGGCGCCGTGGCCGGATCGCGAGGTAAAGAATTCCGGCGTGAAAATCCCTTCGGAGGCGCGCAGGCATCGCGTCATCTCCGCCGGATCGTAGCGAATGGCGGCGCGGCGTAGCGCGTTGCCCATGTCGTATTGGCCGAACGCCGCGCGAAAATCACCATCGTCTTCGAGTGCCTTGCCGAGAGCGAAGTGCAGAAATGAACGATCCGCATCCGAGACGCTGGCGCTCTGCATCGCAGTGCGCATGTCCGCGCAATCGCGCGACGTCAAGCGCACGGTCTTCAGATCTGCGATGCTCCAATATGCTTCACCATTGCCTGGCTTGAGCGCGATGCTCCGGCGATAGGCGACCACCGCGTCGTCCGTGCGCCCGATCGTCTTCAGCATGTGGCCGTAGCGCAGCCAGCTTCGGTGATCTTGCGGAGTCTTCGCCAGCACCGCTTCGTAGCCGGCTATCGCCTGCGCGTAATCGCCCAGGATGCCGAGGATCGCGGCGCGCAGCGCGCGATAGGCCATGTTTCCGGGCTTCGCCTCCATGAGCGTGTCGACTTGGATCAGCGCCTGCGCCGGCTTGTCCAGCCGGTCGAGCAGCAGCATGGCGTAGCGTTCCCGTATCTCGATGGCGGTCGGCGCGATGGCAAGGCTCTCGGCGAGGAGCCGCTCGGCATCCTCGAAACGGCCAAGTCGCGCCGCCTCGTCGGCCCGCGCGTAAAGCTGTGCTGCGTTCTGCGCCATGCAGGTTACAATAGCGCGATCGTCCGTTCGGAAAAGCCATGGAAATACGCCGCTACCGCGAATCCGATCTGCCGGCCCTCATTGCGCTGTGCGAAATGGAAAACTGGCCATCCTTTCCGGAAAATCCGTCGCGCGCCCATCGCGCCCTGACGGCGCCGGGCGTGACCACGTTGGTTGCGATCGAAGGCGATATCCTCGTCGGTTTCGCCCAGCTCCAGAGCGATGGAGAAATCCAGGCGCACCTGTCGCTGATCGCCGTGCATCCCGACCACCGCCGCAAGGACATTGCTCGCATATTGATCGAGGAAGCACTACGCGCGGCGGGTGGCCAGCGCATCGATCTGGTCACAGACTCCGCAGAAGGATTCTACGACGCGCTGCCGCGCGTCCGCATGACGGGCTTTCGGCTCTATCCGAATTACACCGGCCCTGACCGCGACCGCCCCGGCGTGACCTGGCGCAACGGCCGAAGGGTGCAGAAAGCCTAAGCCACAAGGTCCGGGTAGAGATTGCCCAGCGCCTGCTTGGCACGCAGCTGCTCGCCGACCACCGCCTGCGCGGCATTGCGCAGCTCGTGGCGGTCTTCGCCGCTGCGGCTCTTCTGCGTGAAGCCACGGGCCGCCGCTGTCACCGCGATCAGGCCCAGCCCGCCCGCCGCGCCGGCGATATCCTGGGCCAGGCGCCCAGCATCTTCCCACTTCTCCGCTGCACAGGCCTCGGCGAGGCCGTTGCACAGAAGTTCGGCGTTCTCGATGTAGGAGTGAAGAATCTCGAGCAGTGGTTTGAGCCCAACCGACTTCTCCAGCGCCGCGAAGGCATCCGCGTCGATCGGCGCGAGCGCATTGGCTTCGACTGCCGCGCTGGCGTCCGCCTCCTTCTTGTTGCGCTCATCGAGCGCAGCGAGCACAGCATAGAATTCTTGCGGCTTGGCCGGCCAGCGCACGATTTCGCTTGCCGTCGCCGGCACCCGCTCGCCGCGCGAGAGCAGCGCCAACACCGGCACGCTCACGCCGAGGGCGGCTGCCCAACTATCGGCGTCGCTCGCGCCAACGATGATCGCGTCGAAATTTCCGCGTCCCGATTGCGCAATCGCCTCGGGCAGGTCGGATGCGAATTTCACTTGGTTGCCGAACGGCTCGAGTAGGCGGGCGAGCTTGGCGTCTATCGCCGCGTCCCGGGTAAAGATGAGGAAACATCGGTTGGACGGCGGAACTGCCGTCTCGTCCGTTGCGGCCGCGTGCTCGTCAGTGCTGCCCATACCCGACATGGGGATCGAGAACCAGAAGGTAGCGCCTTCGCCCGGCACGCTTTCGAAGCCGACCGTGCCGCGGGCCGATTCTATGGCGCGTTTGACCACCGCAAGGCCAAGCCCCATGCCCTGTTGACGGCGTGCATAGGACACGTCGCCTGGCATGAACGGCTTGAACAGCGTGGCGCCGACTTCGCGCGACACGCCCGCGCCTGTGTCGCTGACGGAGAAGCGCACCGCTTCTGCCTCGACTTCGGCGCGGATTTCGACCCCGCCACGCTCGGTGAATTTCAGCGCGTTGTCGACCAGCTTGAGCAGCGATTGGCGCAGCCGGCGCCCGTCGATCGCGACGTGGGGCAGGCTCGCCGGCGCTGTTACCGTCAGCCGCAATCGCTTCTCCCAGGCACGCGGCTGAAGCAGCCGGCCGACGGTGCGCGCTGCTTGTGCCGGGTCGCTGCTCTCTTCGGGATGTTCTTCGCTCTCGTCGCGCGACAGCGCGATGACGTCGTCGAGCAGCATCTGCAGGCCCTTGCCCGCTTCGATCATCACCTTGACGTGGTCGCGATGCGGTCGGTCGAGCTCGGCGCGATCGAGCAGCTGCGCCATACCGAGTAGCGCGTTCAGTGGCGTGCGCAATTCGTGGCTGATGATGGCGATGAAGGATGTCTTGACTCGGCCGCTCGCCTGCGCCGCGTCGCGCGCTGCTTCTGCCGCCTGCTTCTCATTCGAAAGCCGCTTCACCAGTCCGACGTTTTCGAGGCGCAGCAGAATGCTTTCGTCGAGGAGCCGCCCCATGCCGTTGCAATAGGTGAACAGCACACAGCCGAACAGCATCACCAGCACGCCGGTCATAATCTCGTAGAGGCCGCCGGCCAGGAAGAGCGCCAGCACGAGCGGCCCGAGCGAGAACAGCGCGTGCATCAGATAGGCAGGGCGGTAGGCGGATCGCGCGATGAACTCGGTCGCCGTCATGCCGAGGAAAGCGAGTGCCAGATAGGCTTGCGCCGGGAACGAGCCCGGCACGAACCAGAAAAGCACGCCCACGCCCCAGGTCGCGCCCGCGATCGCCGACACGAAGGTGTAACGCCAGGCCCAGAAGCGCGGATCGTCGGCGGGATTGCGATGGCGATAGGCGGTAGTGAGCTGTTCGGCGACGATCACCACCGTGATCTGTAGAGCGAGCGGAATCATCGGCAGCCAGCCGGGAAGGCCTCCTGCGAACAATGTCGCCGGAATACACAGTGCCGCGAACGGCAGCGACAGGTAGTGTCGGCCCAGCGCGAAGAGTATGTCGATGCGGCCTGCGAAGACCGCAGCGTTGTCCCGCGCCGGCTGATGTTCTCCAGTCATTGACGCCCTCATGAGGGGAGCCTAGCTTCCACGGCCTTTCCCAACGATTAAGCGTGAGCGTTTTCAATGCCTTCCGGGGATTCCATTCCGTTTCGACCCGATCTCGGTGCCGTGGCGCGCGCCTGGCCTTTCGAGGAGGCGCGCAAGCTCGTCGCGCGGGTGGAAAAGCGCCGCGCGGCTGGGGAAACGGTCGACGAGGTCGCGTTCGAGACGGGTTATGGCCCTTCGGGCCTGCCCCATATCGGTACATTCGGCGAAGTGGCGCGCACCACCTGGGTCCGCCATGCCTTCAACACGATGTCGAACGTTAAGACGCGATTGATCGCGATCTCGGACGACATGGATGGCCTGCGCAAGGTGCCC
>DATEZM010000301.1:0-5111 GCA_035255625.1 Rhizomicrobium sp.
ATCGTCTTCGCCGTCCATGACGGCAAAGAAGCGCGCGCCGAATGGCGCTCGGTGACCGAGACCACCCGGACCGCCGACGAATATGCCGTCCTGCTCGGCCAGTTGCTGCAGCTGAACAGCCTGTCCTTTGCCGACATCGACAGCGCGATCATCGCGACTGTGGTGCCGGCGGCGCTGTTCGATCTGCGCCGGCTGTGCCGCAAATACTTGAAATGCGAACCGCTGGTGGTGGGCGATCCCGACCTCGACCTGGGCATCGCGGTACACGCGGAGGGCGCCGGCGCCGACCGCCTCGTCAATACCGTCGCGGCGCATGAGCGCTACAAGGGCGCGCTGATCGTCGTCGATTTTGGCACCGCCACCACCTTCGACATCGTGTCTGAGAGCGGCGACTACGAAGGCGGTGTCATCGCGCCGGGCGCTAATGTCTCGGCGGAAGCGCTACACCGGGCTGCCGCCATGCTGCCACGCGTCGCGGTCGCCCGCACCCAGAACGTCATCGGCCACGCCACCGTGCCGGCGATGCAGTCGGGCCTTTATTGGGGCTATGTCGGCCTGATTGAAGGCCTCATCGCGCGCATCCGGGCAGAGTACGGCAAGCCGATGACGGTGATCGGAACCGGCGGCCTCGCCAATCTGTTCTACAGGCAGACTTCGGCCATCGAACATCTCGATCCCGATCTCACGATCCGTGGGCTCGTCCAGATTCATGCGCGCAACGCCGAGCGCGCCAAGACAAAGCCCACGACGGAATGAATCCACCCTCGCGCCACGACGAACTCGTCTTCCTGCCCTTAGGGGGCTCCGGCGAGATCGGGATGAACTTCAACGCTTATGGCTACGGCCCGCCCGACGAACGCAAATGGATCGTGGTCGATTGCGGCGTGCTGTTCGGGCGCGAGACCTCGACGCCCGGGGTCGATCTCATCATGCCCGACATCCGCTTTCTCGCCGAGCAGCGCGAGAATGTACTCGCCATCGTCGCGACCCACGCGCATGAGGACCATATCGGCGCCATCCCGCATCTGTGGCCGATGCTGCGCTGCCCGGTCTATGCGACGCCGTTCACGGCGCATCTGATCGAAGGCAAGCTCGACGAGGCCGGCCTGTCCGCCAAGGTGCATCCGCGCCATGTGCCGCTGTCGGGGTCGATCGAACTTGGTCCCTTCGCGATCGAGTTCATATCGATCACGCATTCGATTCCCGAGCCGAACGCACTCGCCATCCGCACACCGCTCGGACTCATCGTCCACACCGGCGACTGGAAGATCGATCCTGAGCCGATGATCGGCGAGGCGACTGACATCGCTGCGCTCAAGCGCTTGGGCGAGGAAGGCGTGCTCGCCACGGTCTGCGACTCCACCAACGCACTGGTCGCCGGCGAATCGGGCTCCGAAGCGCGGGTGCGCGAGGCGCTGACCAACCTGATCGGCACGTTGAAGGGCCGGGTCGCGGTTACCGCCTTCGCCTCCAATGTTGCACGGCTCGACACTGTCGCGCGTGCCGCGAAGGTCCATGGCCGGCAGGTCGCGCTCGTCGGCCGCGCCATGCACAAGATCACCGACGCGGCGCGCCGGGCCGGTTATCTCGCCGATTTCCCGTCGCTGATCGACGACGCGGAGGCCGGCCAGTTGCCGCCCAACCGCGTGCTCTATCTTTGCACCGGCAGCCAGGGCGAGCCGCGTGCTGCCCTTGCCCGCATCGCCGACAACAACCATCCCAATGTCAGCCTCGGCAAGGGCGACGCGGTGATTTTCTCCAGCCGCGTCATCCCCGGCAACGATCTGGCGATCCACGAGCTGCACAACAAACTCTCGCTGCTCGGCGTCGAAGTGCTGTCGGCCGACGATCATTTCGTCCATGTCTCCGGCCATCCCTGCCGCGACGAACTTGCCGAGATGTACCGCTGGACGCGGCCGCAGATCGCGATTCCCGTGCATGGCGAGCCACGCCACCTCGCCGAGCATGCGCGCCTCGCCCGTTCGCTGCAGGTGCCGCAGGCCATCGTGCCGGAGAACGGCCAGCTTATCCGTCTTGCCCCCGGCCGCGCCGGCGTGATCGACGAAGTGCCGTCCGGGCGCGTTCATATGGACGGACGCGTGCTGATCGAGGAAGGTCTGGGTCTCGCGCGTCACCGCCGCACGCTCGCCTTCGCCGGCATGATCGCCATCACCGTGGTACTGGATGGCAAGGGCCGCCTCGCCGCCGATCCGGTGGTGCTCACCGACGGCATCCCCGAGCCGGTGCAGGATGCGGTCAGGGGCGCCCTTGACGAACCCATCCGCCGCCACAATCCCCGGCGCGATGGCGACGGGCATGATCTGAAGGAAAGTCTGCGCCGTGCCGCCCGCCGCGCCGCAGAGAATGCCTGGGGCAAGAAGCCGGTGACGAAGGTGGAAGTGGTCCAACTTTGACGCTAAAAAACGTTCAAACGCCTTAAAGGACGCAAGACCATGATCGGCCGTCTTAACCACGTCGCCATCGCGACCAGCGACATCAAGAAGGCCGCGAGGGTCTATCGCGACACGCTCGGCGCCAAGGTGTCGGAGGAAGTGGCGCAGCCCGATCACGGCGTCACGACCGTCTTTGTTGACCTCGGCAACACCAAGATCGAGCTGCTCGAGCCCTTGGGCGAGAACTCGCCGATCGCCAACTTCCTGAAGAAGAACCCAAGCGGCGGCATGCATCACGTCTGCTATGAGGTCGACGACATCTACGCCGCGCGCGACAAGATGCGGGCGGAGGGCGCCACCATCACCGGCACGGGCGAGCCGCGCATCGGCGCCCACGGCAAGCCCGTGATCTTTCTGCATCCGAAGGATTTCGTCGGCACCTTGGTCGAGCTCGAACAGGCGTGAGTCTGATCTCGTTCATCCACGGCGTGGTGCTGTTCGCGACCTACGCCATCCTGTGGTTCCTGTCGCTGCTCTGTCTGCTGCCGGTCGGCCTCGGCGCGGAGACCGATCCCGAATCCGGCGCGCCGCTCAGCCCCATGCTCGGCCGCAAGGCGCTGTTCGCCACGGCTATCGCTGCGGTATTGTGGGTCGTGTTCTATCTGCTGATTGCGTTCAAAATTCTGGACCTGTGACGCAATGGACAACGCCTTCATCGCGCGACGGCCCTGGGCGGCAACGCTCATCGCCTTTGTGTTCGGGCCGTTCATCGCCATGCTCTATATCGGCCGCGGCAGGCTGGCGCTTGTCTATCTGTCCGCCGGCATTCTCGTCTCGGCGATCCTTCTCTACTTTCTGCCGCAGCTCATCATGCTCGGTACCGACGCCGCAACAGTATGGCTCGCAGCGCTACCGGTGACGCTGGTCGGCATGGTCCATACCCATTGGCAGGCGCAGCAGCGCAGCCCGGACGAACCTCTGCCGCAGTATTCCCGCTGGTTCGTGCTGACCGGTCTGGTCCTGGCTTTCCCCCTCGCGGCGCTGCTGATACGCAGCTTTCTCTATCGGCCCTTCGATGCGCGCTCCGGTTCGATGGGTCCCACGATAGAGAGCGACGACTATTTTCTTGCGACGAAGTTCGCTTATGGCGGGCACCCGCCGCAACGCGGCGACGTTGTCGTGTTCCGCGCTGCTTACAACGGTCAGCGGTATGTCAAGCGGGTGGTCGGCCTGCCGGGCGAGCGCATCCAGCTCAAGGACGGCATTGTGTTCATCAACGATGTTCCGGTCCCGCGCCGTCACGTCGGCGACGAAAGCGTCGATTGTCTGGCAGCCACGCCTTGCCATGTTCCGATCTATGAAGAGAGATTTCCGGGCGGGCGCACCGCCAGAGTGCTGGATCGGTATCGCAGCGGAGGCGACGACACCGGTGTATTCGTCGTGCCGCAGAATGCCTATTTCGTGCTGGGCGACGACCGCGACGAGTCGCTCGACAGCCGCTCTGCCGAGATCGGGTTCGTTCCGCGCGATGCCATACGCGGCCGGGTGGACTACAAATATGTCGCCGGCGGCCATTGGACGTGGCAGCGCGTCCACTGACGGCTCTCAGGTCGCCGCGATTTCCGCCGCCATCGTCGCCTGCATTTCCAGGTTCTGCTCGCCGTCGGTGGTTGCGATCAGCCCTTTGGGGATCGTCCATATCACCGGCAGGATCAGCGCATAGACGATGGTCGTCGCGATGACGCAATAGAGAAAGCCGTTCTCCGGGCTGCTGTCGTAGATCTTCGAACCCAGCACATCGCTGCCGCGACCGGCGAGCGAAATAACGCCGTCGACCATCATCATCAGCGTGCCCTGCAATCCCGGCGGACAGGAGCGTATCGCCAGGTCGTAATAAGAGCCGGCGGCAATGCCGCCCATCAATCCGATGGGCAGCGCCAGCCACAGGGCTGCGATAGGCGAGTGGATCATCGCCAGAGGAATCATCTGCGGCACCGAGATGATCGTGCCCCACCACAGGAGCCGTTTGAGCGGCATGCGCTTGCACAGCCAGCCATAGACGAAGAACATCGGCACGAAGGCCGCCACGAAGATCGCGTAATAGTCGGTGTAGATCGCGTCCGAAGCATGCAGCTTGTTCGTCAGATAAAACTGCAGCGGGGTGTTGGCGCCCGGCGCGAAAGAGAACATGAAGTTGATCATCACCGCGGGATAGACGGCGCGGTGCCCGACCAGTCGCTTGATGTCGCCCCACAACGTCGAGCCCTTGGCTTCAGGCCGGTTGTAGGATTCCGGGAACACCGCTTTCGGCCGCCACCAGGCGAAGACGAGCATCGCCAGGCTCAACCCCGCCGCGAGGATGAAGGTCTTCTCCGGCGACAGATTCTCCGCCACCCAACCTGATGCCACGGCTCCCACGATGTAAGGCAGGGCGCTGATGATTTGCCACAGCGCGCTCAGACGCCCTGACATCATCTTTTCCTGACCGACCAGCGCCAGCAGGCCCTGGTACGCCGCCGACACGAGACGGAATGACGTCATGGCCAGGAACATGCCCGCCACCAGTCCCACATAGGTGATTTGGGTAAGCGCCAGCCACAGAAAGATCGCTGCCGTGATGGGCGCGAACAGCAGGAAATAGCCGCGGTCGCGCATCCCGAGCGGATTCCAAAGGTCGCGCACGAAGCCGAACAGGAAAGACAGATAGACCGGTATGCC
>DATEZM010000302.1:0-9254 GCA_035255625.1 Rhizomicrobium sp.
TGGCTCCTCGCCTTCGCCCGGCACCACCCCGAATATAGCTTCGCTGTCGCCTTCATCATGTCGTTCGGCGAGTCCTTTGCCGGCCTGTCCTTACTCGTCCCAGGGACAACGGTCTTGATCGCGCTGGGCGCTTTGCTCCGCGCAATGGATTCGACCCTGTGGGATTTCTTGCCCGTCTGGCTGGCCGCGGCGGTGGGCGCGATCCTCGGCGACTGGATCTCCTACTGGATCGGCCATCGCTTCAAGGAGCATGTCCTCTCGATCTGGCCGGTCTCGCACTATCGCGAACAGATGGACGGCGCGCTGCGCTTCTTTGGCCGCTGGGGCGTGTGGGCGATATTCCTGGGACGCTTCACCGGCCCGTTGCGCGCCACCGTTCCACTGGTCGCAGGAATTTCGCAGATGAAGTTCTGGCCGTTCCAGATCGCCAACGTGACCTCGGCGCTGATCTGGTCGGCATCACTGCTCTTCCTCGGTGCGGCAGGCTGGGCCGCCATGAAATCGGTCTGGCATTCGGTGGGCGGCTGGCCGACGTTGATCGCGGCGACCGTCGCGATCGCTCTGCTCTTCGCTTTCCGCGAGCGGATCGGCGCGTTGTGGCGCGCTCGCCTCGCAAAATGAAAGGGCGATTCGGCCTCGCCGTCTCGCCCTTCCTGCATTCTCGGATTCGACTGGATTCTTAGGGCGTCGGCGAAGGCGTCGGGTCCGGCGCCGGCGTGTTGTCGCCGCTCGGGGCGGGCGCCGGTGCGGCGGGCGCCTCCGGTGCCGGGGTCTGTGTCTTTTTGCGCGCCAGATCTTGCATGGCGCCATGCGCGTCGTTGAAGCCTTTAAGCGAAAAGGGAATCTCGAATGCCCTCCCAGCATCGGCATAGACGGTAATCTTGCCCGGGCCGGTTCCGGCGGTCAGCGCGTTGACCGCATCGTTCTGCATCAGCATCTCGACATAGCAGCCGGCGCGGTCGCAACGCCGATAATGCAGCACCGGTGAGGTATATGCATCGGATGCCATCACCAAGCCCTTCTGGATCAGCACGCCCAGCGGCACCGCGATCTGGATCACATGCTTGTCGCTCGTCGGCACATAGGCGATCGAGATCGACAGGATGCGTTGCTGGTTCTGCTTATTGGCCAGGAGCTCGAACATGTCGCAGGGGGACGGCGACTTCACTGGATAGCAGCGCACCAGCCAATCGCCGAACTGCTTGGTTTCACTCGGCTCCACCGGGGCGCGCGGCGCGTTCTGGGCCGACGAGCTTGCGAGCGGCAGGAGGCTCAGCGCCAGCGCGCCGAAGAAAAACGAACGAAGGGATTTCACGACCAGAATCTCCACCACCAGGAATGGCGCCTGGCCGCGTCACTCACGAACGCTCTATGCGCCGCGACGAAGCCTTTGAGGGAAAACGGAAGGGCCGCCGCCTTGCCGTCGAGACCGGCGAGCAGGATCTTGGCGTCGCCCGCCGCGACCATCGCCTTCTCGACGTCGGCGTCGTATTTGACGCGCACGACGCAGCCGAGGCCGCCGCAATACTCATACGGATAGAGCCGGGGCTTTTCGCTGCCGAACACAATGCCGATGCCCGGATCGAGCAACACATTGAAGGGCACGGTCACCAGCATTTCGTTGGTCGTGCCGTTCTTCGGCTTGTAGATCTGCAAGCGCGCAAGTTCGGTTTGCCCCTTGGCGTCGGGCACATCGAGCTGCATCTCGCAGCTGAGGTCCTTTTCGCTGCGCTTGGGACAGGTCAGGCGCCAGTCGTCATATTGTGACGCGACCGGGATGTCCGGCGGCGAGGAAACGGCCTTATGGCCGAACCACCCTATGACAAGGCCAAGGACGAGAAGCACCGCCCCGATGACGATGCGGACGGGATTACTATTCAAGTCAAACGGCATATGGCTGTTGCCCCATAGCTTTGAACGGGCCGCACTTAACGGGAAGCGGGGGGTGAGGGCAAGCCGAGCTTGAAGATTTCCGGCTAAATTGACCGACATCTCCGCCAATGAGGTAAATGGCCGCGCCTTCAGCGCACCAGAACCATGCCGACCGGCGCGGAACGCCATCGGCCAAGCGCTGCCAGCGCCTGGCGGAGGCCCGGCCGCGGTCCTTCGTCTGGATGAGCGACCATGACGACGGCGTCGGCAAGCCTGGCCAGCGACGGAGCCTCCGCCGAAGCTAGGACGGGCGGCGCCGTCACGATCGCCAGATCGCAGAGGCTGCGCAGATGCGCGAACAACTCGCCCATCCTGGGAGAAGCGAGGACCGCCCGGGGATCGCGTGGTGGCTTGGAAAGGGCAAGAAGAAGCGCGTCGGAACGCGAGTCGCGCACCAGGGCCCGGTTGAGGGTTACGCTGCGTCCCAGCACCTCCAGCAGTCCGGCCGCGGGCCGGATGTGCGCCGCCTCGCCCAGCACGGGATGGACCAGATGGCCGTCGATCAAGATCGTGCGCAACCCGCGCGCCGCCGCTGCGCGCGCCAGTGCAAGTGCGACCGTCGTTCCGGCGGCAGGCGATTCCGACGTCGTCACCGCCACGACTCGGCCGGATCCCGGACTGCAGTTGAGAAGCACGCGCCCGAGAAGCGCGCTGACGGCGCGGGCGAAGGGCGAGGCCGGCCAATCGACGATGTGGTCAGCGGCGCCCTCGACCAGTGCGCCGGGAATGTCGGCGAGCAAGGGTGGCACCGCCCGAGCCGGAGCCGGCGCGCGCGCCGGCACTGGGCGCGGCTGTGGACGGACCGGCCGCGGTACCGTGCGGGGCGCGAACCGCGTCGACAAAAGCGCGATCAAGCAGCCCAGCATCAAACCGGCGGGAAGCGATGCCGTCACGATCAGCATGCGCTGCGGCGAGGATGGGCTCGCCGGAACCGCGGCCCGCGAGATGATGTGCGCGTCGGGATATTGCAGGCCTTCTTGATCCTGGATCGTCGTCAGCCTGCCAAGGAACGCATCATAGAGCTTGCGCGAGGAATCGGCGTCGGCTTCGAGCGCCCTGAGCTTCACCGCCGTCATGTCCTGGCCCGAAGCCTGGTGCTGTGTCGTGCCGAAACTGCCCTGCAGCGAGTTGAGCTGCGCCCGCGCCACTGCCACGTCGCTGGCAAGCGAGCTCGCGATGCGCGCGCCCTCTTCATCGATCTTCTGGCCGAGGTCTTTGAGCTGGTTCTCGACGGCGATGCGCTTGGGATGTTTGGGGCCATAGGGAATGGCGAGTGCCGCTTCCTGCTTGAGGAGATCAGCTTGCTGCGTACGGAGCTGGATGATCAACGGCGAGGCTACGATCTGCGAGATGTCGGCGGGATTGCCGGCCTTCATCAGAGTCTGGACCTGATTGTAGACCGCCTGCTTGGCCGACAGATCCGCCCGCGCCTGCACGATCTGGCCATTGATCCCGCCGAGCTGCGCTTCGATCAGCGAAGTGCCACCCTGGCTCGAATCCAGATTGTGCTGCGCGCGATAGGTCAGCGCGGCAGCTTCCTGCGCCTGCACTTGACCACCGAGATCGCGGATACGCTGGGTCAGCCAGGTGCTGGTGGCGTCGGATGCGCGCAGCTTCGCGGCGACGAGGTCGTCGACGTAAGTCTGCGTCACAGCGTCGGCGATCGCCGCCGCCTTCTTCGCGTCGCGCGAGCTGAAATTGACCGTAATGGTCGTCGAGAGCCCGACCGACTCCGCCCAGAGGTGGGTGAGAAAATTGTCGACAATCGTGTCGCGCTGCACCGCCGGGTCGGGGGGCAGCGGTTCGCGATCGGCAAACCAGTTCTTCGGATCAACCGCTGCGAGGAGCGCGCCGCCGACGCTTGGCTGCAGCGATGGATTGAACTCCGGATCGTCGTAGAGCTTGAGCTTGGCGATCACCTCGACCGCGAGATCGCGCGAGGTAAGAATTTGGATCTGATTCTGAATCGAAGCGGGATCGGTCGGAAGCTGGGACAGCACCGCGGAGAGATCGGCGATCGTGTTCTTGCGTGGATCGAGCATCACGACGGACGAGGAGGTGTAGCGCGCCGGGAGCAACGTCACGACGACGATCGCGATCGCGACGACACCCGCTGTCACACACAAGACTAGCCCCAAACGGGCGCGCAAGGCGGCCAGGATTTCGCCGAAACTCGGACCGGCGGCCGGATCTGGGTCAACCCCGTGGAACGACATGCCCTCTTCGCCACGGCGGACGCGGCGAGCCTTTTGCTTCGACTGGCAGATTTACCGTCCCACCGCCTGACGAAGAGTTAACGCCGGTTCAGTATCTTTCGGCCGCTGTTCCGATGGCGTCTGGCAGGGTCCCAGGCCCGCGTGCCGCACGGCCGGACGTCCCAGGCACGTCCAAGTAGGGGCTATGCAGCTGGGGGTTCTGCGAATGACCTGCCCACTCCTAGGGGAAAGGGACGATAACGGGGCTCTCGGACTGGAGTGGCCGCAGCCAGCAGCTTCGGCCCGCTGCTGCGCTTCATGTTCGGTGCCGCGTTCGCCGCGCCGCGCCTTGGCGCGCATCTGCGCCGCCGCATAGCCGCCTCGACCACGCCCAAAGCTGCCTAACGCAGCCGCGCGCCCGCCAGCGCCAGTTCAATCGCCTTGTGCATTTCCGTCGGCTGCATCATGCCGTCTAGCGGCAGCGTGCGCGGCGTGCCGCGCAGCAGCGTGTTGCGCAGGCCTCCGGGTTTGAGAAACCGGTCCGACAATCCCCAAGTGAGCAGCGCCGCAGTCGCTGGATTGTCCAGCGCAACATCGAGGAAGCGCCGCGAGGCATCCGCCACCGCGCGGTCACGCAAGGCGAAATCGGAAGGGCCGCCACTGTCGTCGACGTCGTGCTCGGTCACCAGGATGCGAAGACCCACGTCGCGCACCGCGTCGAGGAACGCGGCGATCTTCTTCTGATGGATCGGTGGGCCGAAAGCGGTGATATGGCCCTGCAGGCCAAGCGCACCGACCGGGACGCCGCGCGCGATCATTCCTTCGAGCAGATCCAGCGTCGCATGGCGCCGCAGATCATGATCCGGCGTGTCACTCTCCAATCCGTAGTCATTGTAGACGAGCAGCGCGCCCGGATCGGCCTCGCGCGCCGCCCCGAAGGCAATGTCGATATAGGATGGCCCGAATTTCTTCAGCCAGAAGCAATCGCGCAAGCCATCGGCGCGACCGTCCTTCGGCTCAACCGCTTCGTTGACGACGTCCCAGGAATGCATGCGGCCGCGATAACGCCCGGCTGCCACGCGGATATAGTTCGTGAAAATCGACGCGTCGTGCGCCGCAGCGACCGCTTGCTCCAGCCAAGGCGGGTTGGATGCGAACCAGACGAGCGGATGGCCGCGGAATGTGAGCCCGTGACGCTGCGCGAAGGCGAGTAGCGCATCGGACGCGGTAAAATCATACGCACCCGGCGCCGGCTCAGTCAGGTCGCGCTTGAGCTCGTATTCCGGCACCAGCATCGCGCAATCGCGCAGATAGGCGGTGGCGAAATCCGAATCCTTCAGCCAGTAATTGTTGTTGGCAGCGCCGAACAGGAGTCCTTTCTCCGCTGCAAGACTGCGCAGCGAGCGCCCGGGTTCGGCGACGGCCTCGGCGCGCGTGGCAAGAGCAGTGGCACCCAGCGCCGCCAGCGCGGCGCGGCGCGTCAGCATGGCCGCTCAGTTGGCGCGGCGGCGTGCCGCGGTGGCTTCGGCCGCAGCCCAACCCGCAGCCAGCCGATCGCATTGTCGGCGACCCTGCGATAGACGCGATCCGGCAGGAATATTTGGAGAAATACGATCGCCGCCAGTCCGGGACTGTAACAGCCGTGAACCAAGGCGCTCACAAAGTAGCCGAGAGCGCGCAGCGGATGGCGCGGCGCGATGCCTTTGGCCAGCGCCCAGCCGCGCCCGCCATACCAGGCCTTCGCCGGAATGCGTGGCTTCATCGTGTCGAGCCAGCGCGCCAGCCGGCCGGTGCTGCGTCCCGCGGACTGGCGTCCCCGATCGTAACGATCGTGCCACAGCGCGCCGGGTTCTTCAGCCATAACGAACCTGCAGCCCGCAAGCGCCAAGCGAACGGCAAAGTCGGTGTCCTCAGCTTCGCGCAGATCCTCGTCATAGAGAATGGCTTTCGCCAGCTCAGCCGGGACCACCGTGGTGATGGTCGGAACGAAGCCGCGGTCGCAGAGAAGATAGGTCGCCATGTCTTCGCTCTGGCGAAGCGCGCGCGGCGGCTTGAGAATCCTCCGCCCGTCGCCGCGATCCACGATCATGCGCGCGTAGCCGGCCGTGCGCGTCGTGCCGGAGAGCAGCCTGCGCATCGCGGCCAGATGATGAGCCAGGAAGACATCGTCGGAATCGAGGAAGGCGATCAAACGTCCTGCCGCCTCGCCGATGCCGGTGTTGCGCGCCGCGCCGCCGCCGCGATTGTCCTGGCGAATGAAACGGATGCGCGGATCGCCGAGGCGCTCCACTATGCTATTGGGATCATCGGACGAGCCGTCATCGATAACGATGACCTCAAAGTCGCCATCGCTCTGCGACAGGACCGAGCGCAGGGCGATTTCGAGCGGCGCGGCGCGGTTGTAAACCGGGATCACGACAGAGAAAAACGGGCTCACGGCGCCTGCGCTTCCCGCTGCGTGACACGCAGCAGCGCGATCACCAGCAGCATCTGGCCCCACTGCGCTGAAGTGACCTGCACGAAATCGGACTCCATGAAGTTGTGCAGCACGTCAAAGGTGAAGAGCGCAAACAGCATCGCGTCGAGATTGGTATGCGCCCGGTCGGCCCGCCAGAACTGCAGGAAAGGCTGGACCAGGAGCGCCACCATGCCGATGGCGAAGCCAACGCCGCCCAGCGTCACCAACATTTCGAGATAGCCGCTGTGCCCCTCGCCGATCTGCGATACCCATCCGGCACCGACATATTCATAGATGGGCGAGCGGGCACCAATATTGCCGAACGTGCCCAGACCCGAGCCGATCCAGGGATGGTCGCGAATATAGGCCAGCTCGGCCGACCAGATCGCGGCGCGGCCGGTAAAGTGCTGCGGGTCCTCGAAGAAGCGGGCGATGAATTGCCATTCAAGCGTGACGGCAAGGCCAAAACCCAACACGAACAGTGCCGCGCCGACGGCGGCGATGGTGCGATCGAGGCGGTTGTTTGCGGCGATGCGATAGAGCCCACCCGCGGCCAGCGCGACCGGCAGCAGTCCGAGCGAGGACTTCGAGCGCGTCATCACAAGGAAAAACAGCGATGCGAGGCACAGCAGAAGATCGCTGCGCCTGCGGCTGTTGCGCCAGAAATACAAGAACATCACGACAGCGCTCGCCGCCACCGATCCCGCCATGTTTTTATGCAAATGCAGGCCGCGCCAATCGCCGGCGAGGCCGGCTTCAAGATCATCGGGCTGGTGGATGGCGTTGTGCACCAGCACCACGGAGACCAGATCGGCCAGGATGATCGCCGCCATGACATAGCGCAGTAGCGCGACAGTGCGTGCAGAGCCCAACGTGTCGACCACGAGCAGCATGGAGCAAACGAAGATCGTGGCCAGCACGGCGCGGCGCATCACGATATCGGGTTCACTCGTCCAGAACGCGGTCGCGGCACACCAGACGAGCAGGAGAGCGATCGACAGCGGAACCGCGCGGATCGCCAGGGCGCCGTTCTTGCGCAGGGCACCAAAGAGAATCATCCCGAAAGTCGCGAGGTACACCACCTGGCGGAGCGCATCGCCGGACGCCGAGGCCGCGTCGCGCGCGGCCAGCGCCGCTGCGGTGCGAATATCGAACGGCGTCAGCCCGACGATAACGAGCAGCATGACGATGACGAAGCCCGCCTCGACGATCCGCGTGTCAAAGCTGGTACGGTCGGCGCCAGTCGCGAGGGCTTCAGTCGCCATGGATTACGGAATACTCATTGTATCGCCGGCCGGTCAGCGCGGTGATCTTGCCCGCGGCGCGAAAGAGAAGGCGCAGCGCAACCACGCGCCGATTCGCGTCGAAAGCGAGGATGACGAACAGAATCGGCGACAACAAGAGCGCGCCGGCGACTCTAGCAAGCTCGCGCGCCCGCGCCGTGATGCCGGGCGCGCTTTTCAGGAACACGCGCATGTCAGAATTGCCGATGGAAAAGGCGCGCATGAGCGCCCATCTGAGGCTGCTGCGCGACGCCGGCACGGCTTGATGGGCGCACGCCTCATCCGACCATGCGAAACGCGCGCCGGCCGCCTTCACACGCTGGAAGAAGTCGCGGTCCTCGCCGCCGCCGAGCGCGAAAGCGGGATCGAACCAGGGCTCGCCCAGCCGCTCCAGCGCCATTCGCGTGATGAGAAGATTTCCCGTGCCCTGCAGCATGTCGACCGCGCCGCTTGGCTGACGGATGTCGGACAAACCGTCGAAGTGCGATGCCCAGCGCGCCGGCTCGGCTTCGAAGTCGGACAGGATCGAGCCCTGCAGCACGTCGGCGCCGGTCCGCGCCTGTTCGCCGAGCAACGCAGTGAGCCATTGCGGCTCGGGCCATTCGTCGTCGTCCAGCATGGCGATGAACTGCATGTGCGGATCGCTCAAAGCGCCGGCGCAAAGCGCATTGCGCGTCGCCGCGATGCCGCGCTCCGCCACCATCACCGCGCGGATAGGCCAGCGATAATCCGGAGACCGAATAACGCCGCAGAGATCGAAGCCTTCGTGCTTGTCGGCATCGTTGTCGGCGACCAGCACGGTGACCGATGCGGTCGTGTCGAGCGCGGCAAGCGCATCGAGCAGCCGCTTCAGGCCGCGTGGGCGGCGGAAAGTCGGGATCGCGACCGTGACCTCAACCATGGGAGAACCGATCCAAGAACGTCGCGCCGCTTTGTTGTGGTCCGTCACAGTGCAGCCGCCTCGGTTCAGAATTCCTTAACGATACTCACGCCGTTCGCGTCACCAGGAAGAAGATCGCCGCCGGATTAGTCACAGCATAGCGCCAGAACAGGCGCCGCGGCTCACGCACCATGCGATAGAGCCATTCGAGCGAATATTTCTGCATCCATTGCGGCGCGCGTCGATAGGCGCCGGTAACGAAATTGTAGCAGCCGCCGCAGGTCACCATCCAGCCGGCATGCAAGCGACGCTTGTTGCGCGCGCAAAACGCGTATTCGAGTGGAACACCGAGGCCGACGAAGACGATATCGGCGCCGGAGCGGTTGATCTCTTCGCACAACGCGGCTTCCTCGTCGCGCCCGAAGTAGCCGTTGCGGCGGCCGGCAATCTTCAGACCCGGATAGCGGCTGCGCAGTATCTCGGCGCATTGCGCGTTGACTGCCTCC
>DATEZM010000303.1:0-17367 GCA_035255625.1 Rhizomicrobium sp.
GTCGTGAATGTTCTCATCCGGCCGATGGAGAGCCCCGTGCTGCGCGAGCTCGGCGGGCTGACCGGCGACGACACCATCAAGGAATCCGAGACCGCGTTCGATGCGGCGGCACAGCTGTGGAAGAACGAGAAGGTCCAGGGCCTGATCGTGCAGCGCAAGCTGAAACCGGTCGGCTTCATCAGCAAGGTCGACGTGCTCCGGATCAACGCGGGGCTGCTGTAGCGGACGCCGCGCTCAGTTCCCGCTTTCCTCGAACAGCTCCCGCCCGATCAGCCACCGGCGGATTTCGCTCGTGCCGGCGCCGATTTCGTAGAGCTTGGCGTCGCGCAGCAGCCGGCCGGTCGGATAGTCGTTGATATAGCCGTTGCCGCCGAGGCACTGGATCGCCTGCAGCGCCATCCAGGTGCCTTTCTCCGCCGCGTAGAGAATGGCGCCGGCGGCGTCCTTGCGCGTGGTCATGCCGCGGTCGCAGGCGCGCGCCACGGCATAGACATAGGAGCGCGCCGCCGACAGCGCGACATACATGTCGGCGAGCTTGGCCTGCATGATCTGGAAATTGCCGATCGACTCGCCGAACTGCTTGCGGTCGTGAACGTAAGGCACCACCGCATCCATGCAGGCCTGCATGATGCCGAGCGAGCCGGCGGCGAGCACGGCACGTTCGTAGTCGAGCCCGCTCATCAGCACGTTCACGCCCTTGCCCTCGCCGCCCAGGATGTTCTCCTCCGGCACCTCGCAATCCTCGAACACGAGTTCGGCGGTATCGCTGCCGCGCATGCCAAGCTTGTCGAGCTTCTGCGCCGTCTTGAAGCCCTTGAATCCTTTCTCGATCAGGAAGGCGGTCATACCGCGCGGGCCGGCGCCCGGATCGGTCTTGGCATAGACGACGAGGGTATCGGCATGCGGGCCGTTGGTGATCCACATCTTGGTGCCGTCGAGGACGAAGCGATCGCCCTTGCGGTCGGCGCGCAGCTTCATCGACACGACGTCGGAGCCGGCGCCCGCCTCGCTCATCGCCAGCGCGCCGACATGCTCGCCTGAGATCAGCTTGGGCAGATAGCGGCGCTTCTGTGCCGTCGTGCCGTTGCGGCGGATCTGGTTGACGCAGAGGTTGGAGTGCGCGCCATAGGACAGCCCGACGGCGGCCGAGCCGCGGCTCACCTCCTCCATCGCCACGACGTGCTCGAGATATCCGAGGCCAAGCCCGCCCCATTCCTCCTCCACCGTGATGCCGTGCAGGCCGAGCGCGCCCATCTGCGGCCAAAGCTGGCGCGGAAAGGTGTTGGTGCGGTCGATCTCGGCGGCGATGGGCGCGATCTTGTCGTCGCTGAAGGTCCGCGTCGTGTCGCGGATCATGTCGGCGGTCTCGCCCAGGGCATGATCGAGCGCGCGATAATCATTGGCCATATGAAGCGTTCCGGTAATGCGCGGCGATCCTAGCCTATCGGGCGCAGATGCGAAGCGGCTCGCCAGAGGGCATTAGCGGGCCGTATAAGTCAGTCGGACGGCAAAGGAGCGGAACATTCCGGCGGTCAGCGAAGCAGAGGCGAAACTCGTCGCGGGGCGGAGCTGCGACGGCTGCACCATGTGCTGCAAGCTGTTCGAGATCCCGGCCATCCCCAAGGCCGAGAATGTGTGGTGCCCGAGTTGCGCCATCGGCGAGGGCTGCACGATCTATGACAGCCGGCCGCAGGCGTGCCGCGACTTCTTCTGCCACTACCGGCTCGATGTCGCGGTGCCGGAACATTGGAAGCCGAACCGCTCGCACATGGTGCTCAGGGCCGATGAAAGCGGCGTGCGCATCCTGGTGCATGTCGATCCGAAGCGGCCGCAGGCCTGGCGCGAGGCGCCATATTACCGCGACCTCAAAGCCTGGGCGGCAAACCGCATCCAGGCCGACAAGCAGGTCCATGTCCGCATTGGCCCGCGCACGGTCGTCATCCTGCCCGACCGCGACGTCGATCTGGGCGATGTCGGAAACCGGCTGATCCTGACCCGCAAGAGCTGGACCGCCCAAGGCCCGAAGCTGGAATTCGAGGTCGTGGAACGCGACGATCCCCGGGCCGCACGCGGACCATGACAAGCCGGCCCCTTTCCCCTTAATCTGCCTTGGATTCCGCGGCTTTGCCGCCCATTGTAAGTACCTGGGGGACAGGATGACGGACACGCTCGACCTTCCGGCGGAAGCCGAGACGGCCAAGCCAGCCAAGACCACGCTATTGGGCCGTTTCGCGGCGCAATACGCCAACATTTCGACCCCGTTCGAGGTCGTTCTGCCGGACGGGACGCATCAGCGGTTCGGCAAGGGCGCGCCTACCTTTGCGCTCACCATCCGCAACGACCGGGGCCTCAAGGCCGTCACCAGCCTGGACGAAGGCAAGATCGCGGAGGCTTATCTGGCGGCCGACCTCGACCTCGACGGCGACATGATGAAGCCGTTCGAGCTGCGCGGCTCGATGAAGGATTTCCACTTCGTGACCGAGGCGTGGCGCTACATCCAGCCGCTGTTCTTCGGCCAGGTGCACACCAACAAGCAGGCGATCTCGCAGCATTACGACATCGACTCCTCTTTCTTCCTCGCCTTCCTCGACCCGGTGACGCCCTGCTACACGCAAGGCATCTATGAGAGCCCCGACGAGGGTCTCGACGTCGCGACGCTGCGCAAGTTCGACTACTGCTTCGAGAAACTGAAGCTCAAGCCCGGCGATCACATCCTGGAGATCGGGCCCGGCTGGGGCGCGTGGTTCGAATATGCCAGCGCCCGCGGCGTCAAATGCACCGGCATCTCGATCTCAAAAGAGTCGATCCGCTTCCTGACCGAGAAGGGCCGGAAGATGGGGCGCGACTGGGAAGTGCTGGAATCCGATCTGCTCGAATTCAATCCGGGCTACAAATTCGATGCCGTGGTGATCATGGGCGTGATCGAACACCTGCCGGACTATCTGAGCGTGGTGAAGAAGTTCCAATCGCTCATCAAGCCGGGCGGCCGCGTCTTTCTGGACGGCAGCGCCTGCATCAAGAAGTTCGAGCTGTCGTCGTTCATGGTGAAATACATCTATCCCGGCAACCACTCCTTCCTGGTGCTCGACGATTTCCTCAACAAGGTCGCCAAGACGCCGTTCCAGGTTGAGGAAGTGTTCAACGACCGGATGAGCTACTGCTACACCTTCGTCCAGTGGGCCAAGAACCTGGACGCGCACAAGGACTTCCTGGTGTCGAAATTCGGCGAGTTCAACTATCGCCGCTTCCGGCTCTATCTATGGGGCGCGGCTTATGAATTCCTCAGCCGCAGCCTCGATTGTTACCGGCTGATACTTCAGTTGCCGGAAGACGCGGCTTAGCCGTTCCAGTCGCCGCCGTTTTCGCCTAAACTTTCGACGTCTAGGGGCCGCGGCGGATCGCGTGGCATTGCCCGGGGAACGCTTGCGGCCTCTCTCCTGTTTCGGAGGGTACGATGAGCGATTCTGTCCATGTTCCGGAGGACCTGCTTTCTGGCGCGCAGGGCAAGAACGGCAGCACATCGCTGCTCGACCGGCTCCTGACGCGCTATTCCACCTTCGCCACCTGTTTCGAAGCGGTGCTTCCCGACGGCACCAAGCGCCGCGTCGGCCAAGGTACGCCGGATTTCCTGGTAACGTTCAAGAACGAGCGCGCGGTGAAGGCGGCGCTGACGCTCGACGAGGGCAATGTCGCGGAGTCGTATCTCGCCGGCGATTTTGAGATCGAGGGCGACATGATGAAGCCATTCGAAATCCAGGCGCGGATGAAGGACGCCCATCCCCTCACCCAGGCCTGGCGACATATCCAGCCGCTGCTGTTCGGCCAGGTGAAGACCAACAAGGCGCACATCCATACGCATTACGACATCGATCCGGGATTCTTTCTGAGCTTCCTCGATCCCAAGACGCCCTGCTACACGCAAGGCGTCTATGAGCGCGACGAGGAGAGCCTCGACGTTGCGACGACGCGGAAGTTCGAATACGCATTCCGGCAGCTCCGGCTGAAGCCGGGCGACCGCATCCTGGAGATCGGGCCGGGCTGGGGCGCGTGGTTCGAATATGCCAGCGCGCGCGGCGTGAAATGCACCGGCCTTTCGATCTCACAGGAGTCGATCGACTACCTGAACGGCCGCGCCAAAGTGCTGGGCTATGACTGGGAGCTGATCTTCTCGGACTTTCTCGAATACGAGACGCAGACCCGCTACGACGCCATCGTCATCATGGGGGTGATCGAGCACCTGCCCGATTATCAGCGCGTGCTCCAGAAATTCGCGCGGCTGGTCAAGCCCGGTGGCCGCATCTTCCTCGACGGCAGCGCCAGCAACCGGAAATTCGAGCTGAGCGCCTTCATGGTGCGCCACATCTATGGCGGCAACCACTCCTTCCTGGTGTTGCCCGACCTGCTCGACAAGCTCGCCAAGACACAGATGCAGGCGATCGAGATCTTCAACGATTCAAAGAGCTACATGCTGACGCTGATGCAATGGGCGAAGAACCTCGACAGCAACCGCGAGCAGGTGGTGCGCCGCTTCGGCGACTACAATTTCCGCCGCTTCCGGCTCTATCTGTGGGGGGCGGCGGCGGCCTTCGCGCGGCGCGACATGCTCTGCTACCGCATGATCATCCAGAGCCCGACGGAAGGCGACATACCGGATGCGGCTTGCGGGTGAGTGGGATGGCGCGTGTCGAACAATAGGGGCAATGACGTGACAACCGCACGACGAATGGAGTGCGAAGTGACATTCCTTGACGCAGCCGAAGGGGGGCGAAAGGACGGCAACCCGTCGGTATTGTCGGGTAATGTATATCGACCTCATGTCGTTGTGGGTGACCCAAGTCAGCGACAGGCAAGGGTCGTCGGCCGAATGATGCCCGTCGAATATGCGGACGGAAGAAAGGGCGAGCAATGGACTGAGAGATACATTGATGAAGAGTATCTTGGCGTATTTTTCGAAGGCGGCCCCGATAACGGCGCGCCGGGTCAGCCACTGTTGGTAACGCTGCTGTTGCCCTTCTGGTCGGAATGTTCTGAATACAAAAAATTTCAGCCCGGAGTCGATTTCACGCTACGAGAAGGCTCTCATATCGTTGGCTACGGGAAGGCTCTCCGGTGGATGTCGTAGTTTCAGGGGCTGACAGAAATAGGCTAGGAACGCATGGATATGATTGCAGTCACGTGCCCATCATGCGGTCACCAAGATTCGTTCGATCAGTCATACGCATTTCATGCCGGATTTGCAGACGAAGGATTCCTATACAACGAAGATGGCTATCACCATCTGACCGCGTGGCCAAATGGAAGGCTGATGTCGCCACTGTAGACACGTCTGTCAGCAAGCGAACTCCCCATCTAGCATGAACCCAGTTCAGACCATTCCAGGGGGGAATCATCATGTCACTTTCGGATTTGGCAGCGCTGGGGTCATTCATCAGCGGTATCGCTGTTGTAGCCACTTTGGCTTTTTTGCTCCTGCAGACGAGGCAGACGATCAGGAATCAGCGGTCGCTTATGCAACAGGGCCGAACCGCGCGAATTGTCGATCTAATGTATCGGCAGATGGAGCCGCAACTGATGGAAGCGGTGCAGCGAGGGAGAGACGGAGATACAACGCTCGACCCATCACAGGTCGAAACTTTCCTAAGAATCGCTCAGGCAACGCTTACCAGCATGGAAGACACTTACCTCCAGCATAAACTCGGCACGATTGATCCGGCTGTCCGGATGACTTCGACATCGCGTCTCGCAGATTTACTCGCTCAACCGGGCATGAGGGCCGGTTGGAACATCTTTCGGCCGTTCTTCGCGCAAGATTTTGCGGAGCATTGCGACAGGCTGATCTCAGAGACACCGCTCGCCCCACCATCTGACCGCGTGGCCAAATGGAAAGCCGATGTCGACACTTTAACGAAATCGGCTACGGTGCGATTCAAAACTTCCCGCACCTCGGAAAAACATTTGTAGAAATAAGCTTTTGCGTAAGGAGCTGGTGCGGTCGAGAAGACTCGAACTTCCACGCCTTGCGGCGCTACCACCTCAAGGTAGTGCGTCTACCAATTCCGCCACGACCGCACGTCGATAAAGGAAATCACCGGTAGGGGCGGGGGTTTAGCAGAGCTTTTCGGGGTTGGGAAGCGGTGGGAAATCTCCCGGGCGGCGATGGCCCTCACCCGAAATTCGCTGCGCGAATTTCGACCTCTCCCGCTCCGCGGGAGAGGTTCAGGCGCTAAATCCCCTCGCCGTCCACGCCGATGTGGATGCCGCATTCGTCCTTGTCGAGGCCGGACCAGCGGCCGTCGCGGTAGCCTTCGCCGTCCTGGATGCGGCGCGTGCACGGCATGCAGCCGATCGAGGGATAGCCGTCTTCGACCAGCGGATGGCGCGGCAGATCGTGTTTGACGACATAGGCGTCGAGATCGGCGAGCGTCCAGTCGGCGAGCGGATTGAAGCGGAAGCGGCCTTCGAAGAATTCCACCGTCTGCATCTCGGAGCGCTCGCGGGTCTGGAAGCGCTTGCGGCCGGTGATCTGCGCCGCGAAGGGTTCGAGCGCGCGCTTGAGCGGGATGACTTTGCGGAAATGGCAGCAGGCGTCGGTGTCCTTCGACCACAGCGTGCCTTCGCGGTCCAGGCGCGCGCGGTCGGCGGGGTTGGGCGCGAGCGAGCGGATGTCGCCGAGCCCGAGCACATCCTGCAGGCGGTCGCGATAGCGCAAGGTCTCGCCGAACAGCTTGCCGGTGTTGAGGAACAGGATCGGAGTCGACGGATCGATCCCAGCCACCAGATGCAGCAGCACGGCGGATTCCGCGCCGAAGGAGGAGACGACGGCGCTCTTGCCTTTGAACTCGCCCTGCAGCGCCAGCTCGAGGATACCGTGCGCTTCGCGGCCCCTTGCGGCGTCCTGAAGCTGAGCGAGTTTGGTGACGACCAGCGGATCGATCGTGGCCGCCGCTGGCCGGTCGAAGGCGCGCGGCTGGCGCATGCGGTCGATGACAGTGACAGTGGCGCTCATGCGAGCCAGCCCTTCTCAGCCACCAACGCGCTCGTGCGGCGGGAGACTTCGTCGGGCGCGACACCGTCGGCGCGCCAGCCGGCGCGGGCGGAGCGGACGTCCTCCATGTGCAGGGTCCATTCGGGACCGAAGCGGCCGGACAGCCATTCGCGCAGCCGCCGGGCGAGGCCAGGCGCCTGTCCGCCGGTCGAGGCGGTGAGCACCAGGTCGCCGCGGCGGACGATAGCCGGTACGTGGAAATCGCAGAGCTCCGGCCGATCCTCGACATTGACCAGCACGCCGATGGCGCGGGCGTCGGCTGCCAACGCCTTGGCGGCGTCGTATTCGAGGCCGGCGATGAAGAGGACGTCGAGGCGCGGCAGGACACCTGAGGGGCTTACAGGAATGGGCACGATCCCCGCGTCCACAAGCAGCGCGCTGCGCCTGGCATGGCCGTCTCCGGCGCCGGCAAGGCCGACGCGGACGGTGTCTTCATTGAGCAGGATGGGGAGCAATTGCGCCTCCGTCCGGCCCACCTGGACCGGTTCTACAGTAGAGGTACGCACGAGCGCAATAAAATGCAAGAACATGGTGGGGTATAGATTTATTCACAAATGCTTATTGTGAAACTGCTCGCAGCTCTTCCGGATTTCCGTCGACTTTGACGCCGGTCGGGGACATGAAAGCTCTCATGGATGACACCCGCCAGTTGCCGGCGACCAAGCTTTCGCACGGCGGCCCGGAGTGGCGGATCGCACCGGGGCTGATGCCCTACCCCGAAGCCGTCGCCTTCATGGAGGAGCGCGTCGCGGCGATCGCGGCCGGCACGCGGCCCGAGCTCGTCTGGCTGGTCGAGCATCCGCCGATCTACACTGCCGGCACGAGCGCCAAGGATGCCGACCTGATCGATGCGCGCTTTCCCGTGTTCAAGACGGGCCGCGGCGGGCAGTTCACCTATCACGGGCCGGGACAGCGCGTCGGCTATGTCATGCTCGACCTGAAGCCGCGCGGCGGCGACGTGCGCGGCTTCGTGCACGGGCTGGAGGAATGGCTGATCCGCACGCTCGCCGCGTTCAACGTCAAGGGCGAGCGGCGCGAGGGTCGTGTCGGCATCTGGGTGGCGCGCGGTGCGCGAGAAGACAAGATCGCCGCGATCGGCGTGCGCGTGCGGCGCGGGGTGACATTCCATGGCGTGAGCCTGAACGTCGATCCCGACCTGACGCATTTTTCCGGCATCGTGCCGTGCGGCATCCGCGAGCACGGCGTGACGAGCCTCCACGATCTGGGACTCCTGGTCTCGATGGCCGATGCGGATGTCGCGATGAAGCAGGCCTTCACCGAAGTGTTCGGCTGACGCTCAGACCGACGGGCGGCGCTTGAAGCCCTTCTCCTCCGCCGGATCGGCCTTGTGCATTTCGACATTGCGGATGGTGGAACCGGGCGGACCCTTCATGCACAGGCCGACCAAGGTCTCGACGTTCTTGTTCGGGCCGGAGACCAGCGCTTCGACGGTGCCGTCGGCGCGGTTGCGTATCCAACCGTCGACCCCGAGCCGCATCGCCTCGGCAATCACAAAATTGCGGTAACCCACGGATTGCACGAAGCCTTCGATCCGCAGGCGCAAATGGGTAAATGCGTCGCCGTCACTCATGGTGAAGATATGGCGGAAGACACCGCCAATCGCCAGAGGCGACCCTTTTGCGGCTGCGGAATTGCAGAGATTTTTCACTTTCGCGTGACAGTCTGGGGCGAGCCTCCCAATGCATAGAGGCAGCACGCACGGACAGTGTAGAAAGACTCACTAGTCGTCACGCAAACCAGCGGCGCAAGGGAGCCATGCGTCCGCCGTGCATTGCGCCAGTAGCCGTGGCGACACCAATTTGATTTCACAACTCGCAAGAGCCATTGGGGAATTTCGGCGTGAAGGTAAGATGTGTGGCTGCGGGAGCAGCGATGGCGCTCCTTGCGCTTGCCGGTGCGCATGCCCAGAACGCGCCGAGCAGCGTGCTCACCTACACGCCGGCCTTTTTTGCCGACGCGCGGCCCAACACCGCCTATGACATGATCAACCGGCTGCCGGGCTTCACCTTCACCGACATCGGAACGGCGCGCGGGTTCGCCGGCACCGCCGGCAATGTGCTGATCAACGGCCAGCGCCCCACCGCCAAGAGCGACACGCTCCAGGACATCCTGACGCGCATTGACGCCAGCGACGTCGAGCGGATCGACCTCATCCGCGGCGGCGCGCCGGGCATCGACATGCAGGGCCTGACTGTGGTCGCCAATGTGATCCTGAAGAAGCAGGACAGCACGCGCTTCGTCGCGTCGTTGGAGGACAACGTCTTCACCGACGGCCACCAGATCCCGCACGGCACGTTCGAAGTCACACACCAATCCGGCGACGCTACTTACGAAGCCACGATCGCGTCGATCCAGAACTATGACGACTCCGTCGGTCATGGCAGCCACAACGTGTATGACGGCACGGGCGCCCTGCTCACGCATGACTCGACGATCTCGCATGGTCTGGGTGTCGGCTGGTCGGCCAAGGGCGTGGCGACGGTTCCGCTCTGGGGCGGGACATTCAAGGCGAACGCGACCTTCGAAGAGTCGCCCTTCGTCGACAGTCTCGACTATAGCCGCCCGGGCTTCCTGGAGACCTTTGGCGACACCAGCCGCGACGCGATCGACGAGTTCGGCCTGCACTGGAAAGGACCGGTCGGCGCATTCGAACTCGAGACGCTGGTGCTGCAACGACTCGACCACAACAATTCGACCTCCGACTCCGACGACAACAGCATCACCAAGCAGCATTTCGTCTCTTTGAGTGACACCGGCGAGACGATCGCCCGCGCGACGTTGCGCTACTCGCCGATGCCAGAGCTGACGCTGGAGACCGGCGGCGAAGGCGCCTTCAATTTCCTTGGCGGCAATACCGCTTTCTTCGTCAACAGCATCAGTCAGCCGCTGCCGTCGGCCCATGCTCATGTCGAGGAACAGCGCGGCGAGCTGTTCGCCCAGGGGACCTGGAAATTCGCGCCGGACTGGATGCTGGAAGCCGGCAGCCGCGCCGAATACTCGACCATCATCGAGAGCGGCTCGGATAATCTGACGCGCTCGTTCTTCTTCCTGAAGCCGCGCGCGGTGCTGACCTGGTCGCCGGACCAGGACACACAGGTCCGGCTGCGCTACGAGGAAGTCGTCGGACAGCTCAACTTCAGCGACTTCATCGCTTCGGCGAATCTGTCCTCGACGGGCATCACGGCGGGCAACAAGGACCTGAGGCCCGATCAGCACGCACAGTACGAGATTTCGTTCGAGCGCCATTTCTGGGAGAAGGGCGCCTTCGTCCTCACGCTGATGCATGAGGACATCAAGCATGTCGTGGATTATATCCCGGTCACGGACTCGCTGGGCAACGTGTTCGATGCGCCGGGCAATATCGGCAACGGGCAGGATAATCAGTTCAACCTCATCACGACCTTCCCGCTGGACAGGGCCTTCATCCCCAATGGACTGCTGACGATCAACGCGCAGTTCAACCTGACTTCCGTCAGAGATCCAGTCACCAACACCAATCGCGTGATCTCGGGACAGCGGCCGCAGAACGTGACCGCCAACTTCACCCAGGACATCAACAGCCTCAGCTCGACCTGGGGCATCGGCTACTACAATTGCTGGAACGAGAAGTATTACCGGCTCGAGCAGGTGCGCGATCGCAAAGTTCTGCCGCCTTACTTCACCGCGTTCTGGGACTACAAGCCGAGCGCCTCATGGACCTTCCACGTCGAGGTCGATGACATCACCGGCTTCACCTACAAGGACCGGAATTTCTTCTATGCCGGGCCGCGCAACACATCGCCGTTGACGAGCATCGACGAGTACATCGCCAACGCGATCCCGCATTTCGACATCCAGATCCGGCACGCGTTCTGAGGCGGCTCAGGCGAATTCGAGGATCACTTCATCCAGCGCCAGGCTGTCGCCCTTGGCGGCGTTGATTTTCTTGATCGTGCCCTCGCGTTCGGCGGTCAGCACGTTTTCCATTTTCATGGCTTCGACCACGGCCAAAGTCTCGCCGGCCTTGACCTCCTGGCCGACCTCGACATTGACCGAGACGATCAGGCCGGGCATCGGGCAGAGCAGCATCTTCGACGTGTCGGGTGCGACCTTCTTCAGCATCAACCCCGCAAACCGCGCCGCTTCCGGCGAGCGCACCAAGGCGGTGACGGTGCGACCGCCTTGGCCGAGCTTGTAGCCGCCCTGCACGCGCGAGAGCTGGATCGCATGCTCGCCGTCGCCGCCGGCCAGATGCATGACCGGCTGCCCGGGTTGCCAATCGGTCATCGCGTCGTAGGACTTGCCGTCGATCAGAAGACTGAGATTGCCGGCCGCGAGATTGGCGCGCGTCACCGCGAAGGCTTCGCCGTCGAGCGTCACGGCGAATTCGTCGGCCAGGCGATAAGCGCCGTTGAGCGTGCCGGAAATGCCGCTGGCGCGCAGGCCACGTGTCAGCCGCGCGGCGATGGCGGCGGCGACGAAGCGGCGCTTGTCGGCATCGTCGAGCGGACGGCCGTGGAAGCCGTCGGGAAATTCCTCGGCGATGAAGGCTGTGGTGAGACGTCCTTCGCGGAAGCGCTCGTTGTGCATGATGGCGGTGAGGAAAGCGATGTTGTGGTTGATGCCTTCGATGCGGAATTCGTCGAGCGCCTGGGCCATGGCGTCGACCGCTTCGAGCCGCGTCGGCGCGTGGGTGCAGAGCTTGGCGATCATCGGGTCGTAGAACATCGAGATCTCGCCACCTTCATAGACGCCGGTGTCGTTGCGCACGGCGATGTCGCCATGGTCGCCTTCGGCCGGCGGGCGATAGCGGATCAACCTGCCGGTGGACGGCAGGAAGCCGCGATAAGGGTCCTCGGCATAGACGCGCGTCTCGACGGCCCAGCCTTTGAGCGCAACATCCTTCTGCTTGATAGGAAGCCTCTCGCCATAGGCGGAGCGGATCATCAGCTCAACGAGATCGAGGCCGGTGGTGAGCTCGGTGACGGGATGTTCGACCTGAAGGCGCGTGTTCATCTCCAGGAAGTAGAACTTGCGGTCCTTGTCGACGATGAATTCGACGGTGCCGGCGCTGTCGTAGCCGACCGCCTTAGACAGCATCACCGCCTGCTCGCCCATCGCCTTGCGGGTGGGAGCATCGAGGAACGGCGACGGCGCCTCCTCGATGACCTTCTGGTTGCGGCGCTGGATCGAGCATTCGCGCTCGTTCAGGTAGAGGACGTTGCCGTGCTTGTCGCCCATCACCTGGATTTCGATGTGGCGCGGCTCGGTGACGAATTTCTCGATGAAGAGGCGATCGTCGCCGAACGCGGCCTTCGCTTCGTGCTGGCTGGACTTAATCGCCTGGACGAGTTCGTCCTCCTTGTGGACGATGCGCAGGCCCTTGCCGCCGCCGCCGGCGCTGGCCTTGACCATCACCGGATAGCCGATTTCCTTCGCGATGCGGCGCGCGTGGGCGTCGTCGGTGATCTCGCCGATAAAGCCGGGGACGGTGGTCACCTTCGCGGCCTGGGCGAGCTTCTTGGATTCGATCTTGTCGCCCATCGCGGCGATGGCCCGATTGTTGGGGCCGATGAAAGCGACGCCGATCTTGCCCAGCGCCTCGGCAAAGGCTTCGCGCTCGGACAGGAAGCCGTAGCCGGGATGCACCGCCTGCGCGCCGGTGTCGCGGCAGGCCTGCAGGATGCGGTCGATGACGAGATAGGACTGTGCCGAGGGCGCCGGGCCGATGTGCACCGCCTCGTCGGCCATCTCGACATGCAGCGCGTCGCGGTCGGCGTCGGAGAACACGGCGACCGTCTTGATGCCCATCTTGCGGGCGGTCTTGATGATGCGGCAGGCGATCTCGCCGCGATTGGCAATCAGGATTTTTTTGAACAAGTCGCAAACCCCCGGGCCGGCCCTCGATTGGCCTGTTGGGTCAAGGTTTTAGGCGAGCGGGCGGGCGTCGTAAACGGCTAAGGTCGTAGATGGGAACAATCAAAACGGGATTTCCAATGGCAGATTTCATCAATGGTGCCGGCGCGGCGAACCTGCCGTTCAGCCAGGCGGTACGGGCTGGTGGGACGCTCTATCTCTCCGGCTGTATCGGCAACGCCGCGGGCAAGATGGAATTGGTGCCGGGCGGCATCGAGGCTGAATCGCGCCAGATGATGGAGAATATCGGCGCGGTGCTGAAGCAAGCCGGATCGGGCTTCGACCGCATCGTCAAATGCACCGTCTATCTCGCCGACATGGCCGAGTGGGGGGCGTTCAACAAGGTCTATGTGACGTACTTCAAAGCGGGCCGCTTCCCTGCGCGCACCGCGATCGGCGCGCATCAGTTGATCCTCGGCGCGCGGGTGGAGATGGAGTGCGTGGCGGAGGGGTGAGGAGACATTGGGCATCATGCTGAAGTTCAATCGCAGCAAGCCTCGATGGATGCGGGCGGGCACCTCGCCAAGCGTTTACTGCTTGATGACACAGACTGAGACTCCTGCCGTCGCTTCGAGCCCCGCACCGAATTCGTTCACGTCACGAACAAACCCGAGATCGTAGACGACAAACAGAACTCGCTGATACTTGGTGAGAAATGCGATTACATCTGCGTTCATTTCATCGATGACCGCCTTTGCACGCCCAAGCTCTCCCACAAATTTGACCTCAATAGCGATCAGTTCGCTCGGAATTACGAAGTCTGGGACAAACTCTTTGCCAGAGAATTTTACGCGCCCGGTTTCGCGATCATAGTCCCTGCCCTTCTGATCTCCCCTACCTATGAAAAGAGTCTCGATGACATCTTGGACGTCTTTCTCGCACGTGGGAACACGAATGACTCCGCGTCGGAGATTCTTAGAGAAGAACCCTACGAGCTCGAAAACCTTCTTTTCTTTTACCGGCGACTTCTCTTGCAGGGCTGTGATGAAGAGCGACAGCTCGGAGTAAACCGAATCGAACCACCTCTTTTCTTGCGGCCAAGGGGCGTGGGGAGGCATCTGGGTGAGATTGAGACTGTGGACGCCTAAATCGAGAGTACCGCCCTTTGCCGCATACTCATCGAATAGCCTGCAATATCGCCTAGCGAAACCGGCATAGCTCGTATATTTCCCGACATTCTCACTCCCCGCCGCAACAGATGCGTCCATAGCCGCCTTCAAAGCTGTTGCGGCGCAAAAGTAACGATCTGCGAGAGCTTCTTGGTCTGTCACAGCGGTATATTGTCGTGCTTCTTCCAGACCTGCGCGACCTGTTTGTTCTTCAGCATCCTTAAGCTTCGCGCCACGCGCCAGCGGGTCGAGTGCGGGCGGATGACGTCGTCGATATAGCCGCGGCTCGCGGCCACGAAGGGATTGAGGAACCGGTCTTCGTATTCCTTGGTCCGCTGGGCGATGGCGTCGGGGTTGCCGCGTTCGTTGCGGAAGATGATTTCCACCGCGCCCTTGGCGCCCATCACCGCGATCTGGGCGCTCGGCCAGGCATAGTTCACGTCGGCGCGCATGTGCTTGGACGCCATCACGTCATAGGCGCCGCCATAGGCCTTGCGGGTGATGACGGTGACTTTCGGCACCGTGGCCTCGGTATAGGCGAACAGCAGCTTGGCGCCATGCTTGATGATGCCGCCATGCTCCTGTGCGACGCCGGGCAGGAAGCCCGGCACGTCGACGAAGGTCACCAGCGGAATGTTGAAGCAGTCGCAGAAGCGCACGAAACGCGCCGCCTTGCGGCTTGCGTCGCTGTCGAGCACGCCGGCCAGCACCATGGGCTGGTTGGCGACGAAGCCGACCGTCGTGCCCTCGATGCGGCCGAAGCCGGTCAGGATGTTCTTCGCGAACGCCTCGCCGATCTCGAAGAAATCGCCCTCGTCGGCGACCTTATGGATCAGCTCCTTCATGTCGTAGGGCTTGTTGGGGTTCTCCGGCACCAGCGTGTCGAGGCTGGGTTCCTCGCGGCGCGGATCGTCCTGCGTCGGCCAATGGGGCGGCTTGTCGCGATTGTTGAGGGGCAGGAAATCGTAGAGCCGCCGCATTTCCTCCAGGCAGATCACATCGTTGTCATAGGCGCCGTCGGCGACGGAGGATTTGGTCGTGTGTACCTTGGCGCCGCCGAGGCCTTCCGGCGTCACGTCCTCATGCGTCACCGTCTTCACGACCTCGGGGCCGGTGATGAACATGTAGGAGGTGTCGCGCACCATGAAGATGAAGTCGGTCATCGCCGGCGAATAGACGTCGCCGCCGGCGCACGGCCCCATGATGACGGAGAGCTGCGGCACCACGCCGGACGCCAGCACGTTGCGCTTGAAGACCTCGCCATAAGCCGCGAGGCTGCCGACACCTTCCTGGATGCGGGCGCCGCCGGAATCGAACAGGCCGATGCAGGGCGCGCCGTTCTGCATCGCCATGTCCTGGATCTTGCAGATCTTCTGCGCGTGCCATTCGCTGGTCGAGCCGCCGAGCACGGTGAAGTCCTTGGCGAAGACATAGACCATGCGGCCGTTGATCGTGCCCCAGCCGGTGACGACGCCATCGCCGGGGAAACGGTTCTTGTCGGTGTCGAAATCGGTGTTGCGGTGCTCGACGAACATGTCGAACTCCTCGAACGAGTTCGGGTCGAGCAACAGCTCGATGCGCTCGCGCGCCGTCAGCTTGCCGCGGGCGTGCTGCGCGGCGATGCGCGCCTCCCCGCCGCCGAGCCGGGCCTTGGCGCGGCGTTCTTCGAGTTCGGTGAGGACGTGTTTCATGGGGCGGCGCTCTTGGAAATGGTGGTGGGAGGCAGAGTGTGGGGCGGCGTCAGTGGGGTCAAGCCGCCGCAAGCCGCATGAACCGCTCGGCCGATTCGAGTTCGGCGTGCAGCGTTTTGAGGCGGGTTTCGGCTTCGGCGTCACGGCCCCATTTCTCGGCCTGAAACTGCTCATCAACATGGGCGGCGGCGTGGGCCGATGCAGCATCGAGGCGGCCATCGGCAAGCGCGAGCGCAAGCACCACCGATTTCATGATGCCGGCGGCGGTCAGCAGGCCGGTGAGCGCGAAGGCGTCGGCGTGGGCCAAAGCTCCGGCGATCCCCACGGCGCCGGGCTGGTCGACAGAGCCGATGCCGGATGTGATTTTCAGGTCAAGGCCGTAGCGGTCGCGTACCCAGGCAAGCGGACCGTCCCAGGCCACGGCCTCGCGAGTCGCAAGCGCGGGTGGATCGTCGGCGCGGTAGCAGACGAGATCGTGGCGCGCGAAATCCTCGAGCTGCGCGAGCGCCGCGGCGCGGTTCGGACCGATGCGGTCGATGGCGGTGTTGGCGAGCTTGGTCAGCGGCATGGTGCGCTCGCCGACCTGTTCGCCCTGCCCGTCCCATTCGGACGCGATCGCCTCGGCGAGCGCGGCAGTGGGAAGTAAAAGTACGGTGCCGGCCGGTGTCTTGATCGGCCGTCCATCCAGCATGACGGAGAAAGCGCCGCCGGACGGCGCAACCGCGACCGTCTTGTAGAAGCGCTTCACCGCCGCTTCTTCTCCGGTTTCAGCTTCATCGCCGCTCGGTTGGCCTTGATCGGGTCTTTGCGCACAGCGGCCGGCAGGCGAGCGCGCATCGCGTCTGGCAGGCCGTCATGCGGGCCGAGTTTCACCTTGGGATGATCGTGCCAGAAGTTCGTGGTCGTTTCCTTGTCGCGATGGGGATGGAGTGGATACCAGATGCGGCTCTTCTGCCGCGACGCCTCGCCACCGACCAGCAACAGCACGTCCTCCGTGCCGTTGTTGATGCAGACATGGGTTTGGCCGGTGTGGGCCTCCCAGCCGATGAAATCGCCTTCGGTCATGGGATGAATGTGGCCGTCGAGCCAGACGTCGAGCTTGCCCGAGACAAGATAGACGAACTCTTCCTCGTCGCCCTCGCAATGCGGCCAGGATGTGCGGCGGCCAGGCGGCAATATCTCGAAATGAACGCCGATGCGTAGATACTCCGCGCGCTTTCCAAATTTCGCGTCGATGCCGTGCAGCTCCGGGCTGTTCGGATAGCCACACTCGTCCTCTTCCAGAATGTCGCGCCAATGGTGGACATAGGCCGGACGCCCGCGCTTGCTGCCGGACAGATCGCCGGGCTTGCCGCTATTGGAGCCAAGTTTGCGGTTGGGCGCACCGCGCCACAGCATGCCCATCTTCTCGATCTGCGCCTGTGCCACCGGATCGACTGGATGCACTACACGCGAGTTGCGGCGAAACGGTTCCGACATCACGAAGATGCGCGCGTCGCTATCGGTATTATTGATCAGCGTATGCGCCATCCCGGTGCGCGCGTTGAGCGCCACGCCATGGCCCTCGCGCAGGCGATGGAGATGACCGTCGGCCCACAGATCGGGC
>DATEZM010000304.1:0-15288 GCA_035255625.1 Rhizomicrobium sp.
GCCTTCAAATTCGAACTCGAGGTCTGGCTCGCCATGCACAAGGACCTGCGCGGCACGCGGCGCACACGGCTCCTGTTCGATCATCTGGCGGAAGGGCTCGCCGCCTACGCCGCGACATCGCGCGTGGATTGAGCTAAGTGGGTCCAACCCTCCCGTTCACGGGAGGGTTAAGAGTGCTAAGCCGCCACGAGGTTGCGCAGCACGTACTGCAATATCCCGCCGTTCTTGTAGTAGGACACTTCATCCGCCGTCAGGATCATCAGGAAGAGCGGCATGGCGGAGGTGCGGCCGTCGGAGTAGCGCAGCGTCGCGGTCACCTTCATCTGCGGCTTGATCTCGCCAGAGAGGCCGGGGATGTCGATCGTCTCGCGGCCCGTCAGACCATAGTCGCGCCGCGTCTTGCCTTCGGCGAACACGAACGGCGCCACGCCCATGCCGATCAGGTTGGAGCGGTGGATGCGCTCGAAGCTTTCGGCGATCACGGCGCGCACGCCCAGCAGGCGCGGGCCTTTCGCCGCCCAGTCGCGCGACGATCCGGTGCCGTATTCCTTGCCGCCGATCACCACCGTGTCGATGCCGGCCGCTTTGTAGCGCTCGGCCGCGTCAAAGATCGACATCGCCTCGCCGGCGGACGCGTTATCCGTGAAGTACAGCGTGTTGCCGCCTTCCTTGCCGCCCATCATCTCGTTGCGAATGCGGATGTTGGCGAACGTGCCGCGCTCCATCAGCTCGAAATTGCCGCGCCGCGCGCCATAGGAATTGAAATCCTGCTGCCGCACCTGGTGTTCCTCGAGATAGACGCCGGCCGGCGCGGTCGCGCGGATATTGCCAGCGGGCGAGATGTGGTCGGTGGTGATGGAATCGCCGAACAGCGCCAGGATGCGGGCGCCCGCGATGTCCTTCACAGGCTGCGGCTTGAGCGTCATGCCCTCGAAGAAGGGCGGGTTCTTCACATAGGTCGACGCCATCGGCCAGTTGTAGGTCTGCGACTTCGGCGCCTTGATCTTGCGCCAGTTGGCGTCGCCCAGGAACACGTCGCCATAGCGCTTCTTGAAGCTCGACGTCTTGATGCCCTTGCGCATCGCGGCCGCGATCTCCTGCGGCGTCGGCCAGATATCGTTGAGATAGACCGGCTTCTGGTCCTTATCGGTGCCGACCGGCTCCTTGGTGAGGTCGATGTTCATCGAACCGGCGAGTGCATAAGCCACGACCAGCATCGGCGAGGCGAGATAGTTGGCGCGCACCAGGGGATGCACGCGGCCCTCGAAATTGCGGTTGCCCGAAAGTACCGCCGCAGTGACGAGATCGGCCGAGGTGATGGCATCGGTCACCGCGTCCGGCAGCGGGCCGGAATTGCCGATGCAGGTGGTGCAGCCATAACCCACGAGCTGAAAGCCCAGCTTGTCGAGGTATTTGTTCAGGCCTGCTTTCTCCAGATAGTCGGTGACGACCTGGCTGCCGGGCGCCAGCGAAGTCTTGACCCAGGGCTTGACCGTCATGCCGCGCTCCACCGCCTTCTTGGCGATGAGGCCGGCGCCGACCATCACGGACGGATTGGAGGTGTTGGTGCACGACGTGATCGCAGCGATCACGACCTCGCCATGACCGATCGAGTACTCGGAGCCGGCAAGCTTGGCGCGGCGGTTCGCGTCGTCTTCCTTCTTGTAGGTGTTCATGAGCGCGACGGCGAATTCATGCGCCGCGCCTTCCAGCGAGACGCGATCCTGCGGCCGCGCCGGGCCGGCGAGGCTGGGCTCCACCGTCGAAAGATCGAGCGACAGCGTGTCGGTGAACTCCGGATCGGCGCTCTTCGCGGTGCGGTAGAGACCCTGTGCCTTGGCATATTTCTCGACGAGGGCGACGCGCGCTGGCTTGCGCGCGGTGTCCTTCAGATAGCGCAGCGTTTCGACATCGACCGGAAAGAAGCCGCAGGTCGCGCCATATTCCGGCGCCATATTGGCGATGGTGGCGCGATCCTCGAGCGACATGTCGTCGAGACCGGGGCCGTAATATTCGACGAACTTCCCGACCACGCCCTTCTTGCGCAGCATCTGGGTCACGGTGAGCACGAGATCGGTCGCGGTGACGCCGTCGCGCAGCTTGCCGGTGACTTTGAAGCCGATGACTTCGGGGATCAGCATGGAGATCGGCTGGCCCAGCATCGCGGCCTCGGCCTCGATGCCGCCGACGCCCCAGCCGAGCACGGACAGGCCGTTGACCATGGTGGTATGGCTGTCTGTGCCGACCAGCGTATCGGGGAACGCATATTCGACAGTCTTCGCGCCCTCCTTCTGCTTGCGGGTCCACACGGTCTGCGCGAGGTATTCGAGATTCACCTGGTGGCAGATGCCGGTGCCGGGCGGCACGACGCGAAAATTCGCGAACGCCTGCTGGCCCCAACGCAGGAACTGATAGCGCTCGGCATTGCGCTCATATTCGATGACGACGTTCTTCTTGAAGGCGTCCTTCTTGCCGAAATTGTCCACCATCACCGAGTGATCGATGACGAGATCGACCTCGGCCAGCGGGTTGATCTTCTCCGGATCGCCGCCGAGCTTCTTCATCGCATCGCGCATCGCAGCGAGATCGACCACGGCCGGGACGCCGGTCAGGTCCTGCATCAGCACGCGCGCCGGGCGGAAGGCGATCTCGCGGTCGGACGTCTTTTTCGCGAGCCAGCCGACCACCGCCTTGATGTCGTCGGCCGTGACCGTCCTGCCGTCCTCGTAGCGCAGCAGGTTTTCGAGCAGAACCTTGAGCGAATAGGGCAATCGGGACGCGCCCTTGAGGCCGTTTTTCTCGGCGGCGGCGAGGCTGAAATAGGCGTAGGTCTTGCCACCCACCTTCATCATGCGGCGGGACTTGAAGGAGTCGAGACTGGTCACGGGGAGCGCCCTTCGCGAGGATGGTGGGACGGTGGCGGGGTATTAGTCCCGTTTCCGTTGAATTCCAAGCTCCGCAACGTCACGGTGGCCGCACATCCGCAGCCGTGACAGACTGGTGAAAAATGCGGGGGGATTTGCCATGGGCTCGGAGACCGTGCGGGTCGAACGCAACGGCGGCATCACGACGATCGTGATCGACCGGCCGCAGGCGCGCAACGCGGTCGACCGGCCGACGGCGGACGCGCTGGTCAAAGCATTCCTCGCCTTCGAGCACGACAACGAACAGAAGGTCGCGGTGCTGTGGGGCGCGGGCGACACGTTCTGCGCCGGCGCCGACCTCAAGGGCATGAGCGAGGGCCGCGGCAACCGGCTTACCGCGCCCAGTCAGCATTTCGATCCACATTCCGGCGACGCGCCGATGGGACCGACGCGCATGCGCCTTCTGAAACCCGTGATCGCCGCGGTCGCGGGTCATGCGGTTGCCGGAGGGCTCGAGCTCGCTTGCTGGTGCGATCTGCGCGTGGTGGAGGAGGATGCCGTGTTCGGCGTGTTCTGCCGCCGCTGGGGCGTGCCGCTGATCGACGGCGGCACGGTGCGCCTGCCGCGCCTGATCGGCCAGTCGCGCGCCATGGACATGATCCTGACCGGCCGCCCGGTCGGCGCCGACGAGGCGTATGCCTTCGGTCTCGCCAACCGCGTCGTTGCCAAGGGCGACAGCCGCAGGGCCGCCGAACAGCTCGCGTTCGAGATCTCGCGTTTTCCGGAAGTGTGCATGAAGGGCGACCGTGTTTCGGCGATGGAGCAATGGGACCACGACCATCATCATGCGATGATGCACGAGTTCAAAATCGGCACCGCGACGCTCCAGACCGGCGAATCGCGCGCCGGCGCCTCGCGCTTCGCCAGCGGCAAAGGCCGCGGCGGCCGCTTCGACGATCTCTAGACACGGTAGCGGCGCACTTTGAAAGCAACAGCATGTCTCTCTCAGACCTTGCATCCATCGGTAGTTTTGTCAGCGGATTTGCCGTGCTGTTGTCTCTCGTCTATCTGGCGTCGCAGGTGCGACAGGGAACCAAGGCGACGCGCTCGGAAATCCACCAAAATATCCTGACCGGCTGGCTTAGCACAGCCGACCTTGTGACTCAGCACGCAGATGTTTTCGCAAGAGGATTGACCGCGAACGCCGAGAAATTGGAGGCGATGAGCGATGCCGAGAAGCTCATATTCGTCACCGTCGCCATGGCGATGTTTCGGCACTATGAGAACGTCTTCTTACAGAATCGGGAAGGTTATGTCCGGAGCGAGGATTGGGACGCGTGGACCAGGCACCTGCTGATGTATTTTAGCATGCCGGGCGTTCAATATTGGTGGAAGATGCGGCGCTCGTCGTTTTCGCCATCCTTCGTGGCCTTTCTCGAATCGTCTCCGCCATCGTCCATGCCTGCACCAACGGACCTTTTCGGGGCTCGCCACAACGCTCACTGAGCGGATTGCACGGGCGACCAACGATATCATTTGTTGGGATTTTTCGATTGCGCCACGGCCTCGGACGTCCCAAATTCGCCCTATTCCTTGTGTAACAGCAGCGTCGGGGACGTGTCGGCGGGCCGGCGCGGCAAGAGCGGCAACACAAGAAGGCGTCAATGCCCAGACGTGGGATTCTGTTCGCAGCGATGCTGGCGATGACCGGTGCTGTCAGCGCACAGTCCGGCCTCGACGACCGCATGTCGATCGACCGGCTTGGCGACATCCAGCCCGGGACTTTTACGGCGAGCAACGGCACCACCTTCACGCTCACGCAGGATGCCGCGAAGTATCTCTTGCACTTCACCGGCGATCCGGAAGTCTTCGTGCTCTATGTCGATCACGCCTCGCTCGGCGGCCGCGTGCTGAAATATGATTCGGGCGAGACGGCACTGGCGGTTTCCGGCTGGGGGGCGGTGACGATCTACACCGACGCGCAGCCCGGCGGATTGCCGGCCGAGCGCACCGGCGGCGGTGCGCCGCCGTCCCTGCCTGTCGTGACGATCGCCGAGATGGAGAAGGCGGCATCCGACGAGACTGCCCATCTCGCCTATGCGCGCGGACTGCACATCGCCTTCGTCGCCGACTGGGAAGCGCTGGCCGGCGACACGGCGCTTCGTATGCTGACGTTCGACGCGATGCAGAACGCGGCGCGCGGGCTCGACCGCTTCGCCGCAAGCGCCGCAGCACGCGCGGTGATCGCCGCCAGGATGGATACGGTGCACATGGTGATCGGCGGACGGCCGACGCTGACACTTCATGGGCGCACCCTGCTGGTGAACTTCGCACCGCTGCGTGGCTATGAAGGCCGCGCCTCATCGCACGCCATCGCCCGCGCGCTGGGCGAGATGTTTTCGATTCCGATTGCTGGCTAACCCGGCTCGAACCCATCCGGCGCGAGTTCGAAGGTTTCGAAGTCGAAACCCGGCGCCACCGTGCAACCGACCAACGTATAGGCGCCAAGCGAGCGGGCGCTCTGCCAGCCGCGCGGCGGCACCGCGATCTGCGGCCGCTGGCCGCGCGCGACGTCGTTGCCGAGCACATGCTTCACCGCGGGCCCGCGCGCCGGCGCGATGGAAAGCTCGAGCGAGCTGCCACGATAGAAATGCCAAACCTCTGCCGCATCGATGCGATGCCAGCGCGACACTTCACCTTTCCTAAGAAGGAAGTAGATCGCTGTCGAATGAGCACGGCCGCGCCCGCCGGCCGGCTTGTCACGGAAGGCTTCGCGATAATGTCCGCCTTCGGGATGCGGCCGCATCTCGAGCAGCCGGATCAGATCCTCGGCTTCGCTCACGCACCGCGCTCGATCATGACATGTTGCGGATAGAAGGCGAGATGCTCCTTGATCGCTTCCATGGCGGGGAACGGTGTCGCATAGCTCCACACCGCATTTGGCGCGTGCGCGGCTCCGGCCGAAAGATCGAAGTAGCTCGCATCGCCCTTGTAGGGGCAGTGCGTGCGATGGGCGGCCGGCGTGAAATGCGACAGGAGCGCGTCCGCGCGCGGGATATACAGCACTGCGGGATAAGAGGCCTCGTGCAGTTCCAGCGCGCTGCGCGTGTCGGCAACGACCTCGCCCGCGAAGCGAACGACGACGCGATCCTTGACCGGCTCGATCGTGATTGGATGGTCGGGACCGGGCAGCTTCATGCCGCCGTTTTACCAGCGGCAGCACTGTCTCGCCACCACCCGCGAATCTGTGGAAACCAGCGATAGGGGAAATACCGCATCAAAAGGTTCGATTAATACATTCTTAAGACCGTCGGCCGAGCGTAGGGCCTGCTGTCCCAATCTTGGAGGCCGTTATGGCCGCGTCCGCCCGTCCCCTCTTCGAAGCCGCATTCGAAGCCCCGGCCGAAACCGCGCCGTCGCAGACACTGGCGAACTTTGCGCGCCTGCACATGGAAGCGGTCGAGACCGCACGGCTCGCCAATCTTCTCGGCCGCTCGCTTTACGCGATCATCGCTTTCGCGGCGCTCGCCGTTCTGACACTGGCCGTCGCAGGCAGCATCGCCGCATCTTCCATCGCCTGGGCGATCCTCACCGGCGCCGGCGTGCTCGCCATGGCGCGTACCTGGCGCCATGCCATCGACCTGCCCTTCGAGCGGCCGACGCTGCAGGCCTTTTCGCAGGATCTGCATGCCTGCCTGCTCTATGCGGGATTTGTTTGGGGCGCCGGTGCGTTCCTGGCGCTGCCGGCGGCGACGAACGGCATCGAGGCGCTGCTGTTCGTGGCCGCGCCAGCGGTGACTTTCGCCGTGTTGTTGCGCGAGCGACAGATCGTCCTTCAGTTTGTTGCGCCTGCCGCCGCGCTCACGTCATTGGCTTGCGCGGTTCGTCCCTTCGCGGATGGCGCGTACAGCGCAGCCATCGCGCTGGGCGCCGGCGCCATCGCGGCCTGGGCGGTCAATGCGCTGACACGGTCGCACGCAAAGGGTGGTGCCGGTTCGCTTAACAGCAGCGCCATCGCCTTATAAATATCATTTTTTCGAGGGTTTTCCGGGTTGCGGCGGAAGGATAATCTCCGCGCCGCAAGGTCAAGATTCTGCGCATCGCCGCCGCTTCTCGCAAAAGGCCCCAATGTCGCTCGCCCCGTCCGATGACTCCGCCTCTCTCACGCGCAAGAACGAACGGGAGGCGGCGGAGCGGCTGGCGGCTGGCGCCAAACTTCCAAACGAACCGGCGGCGCGCGCGTTCTACGACGCGATTTTCGGACAGGCATCCCCCGACGACCTGAACCGCTACGCGCCCGAGGAACTTGCGGCGCTCGCCGGGCTCGTGCAGGCGCGCGCGCTGCTGCACAAGCCTGGCGCGAGCGAAGTGTACCTGTTCTCACCGCGCGACGAGGACAAGGCCTATCGCGAGAACGACACGCTGCTCGTCGCGGTCAATGACGACAAGCCGTTCCTGTTCGACTCCCTGATCGCCGACGTGACGGCGGGCGGCGGACGGCTGCGCGCCGTGTTCCATCCCATCGTGCAGCAGAATGGACAGGCGGTGAGCGTCATCGTTCTGGCGCTCGAGCCGATCGTGAACGAGGTGCGCCAGGCGGCGATGCTGCACAGCGCCAAGGCGACAGTCGCCCAGGTCGCCGTCGCGGTGCGCGACTGGCGGGCGATGACGGCGCGGCTCAAGGATGCGATCGACGGACTGAAGACCCGTCCGCCCAGAGTGGCGAAAGACGAACTTGCGGAGAACGTCGCGCTGCTCGAATGGCTCGGCGACAATCACTTCACCTTCCTCGGCGCGCGCGACTATGCCTTCGATCCGGCCGGCGACGGCGCGCTGGTGCCGGTGGAGGATACGGGTCTCGGCGTACTGCACGATCCCGACGCGCGGGTGATCCGCCGTGGTGCGAACCGCGCCGCGTTGACGCCGCAGGTCCGGGCCTTTCTCACCGAGCCGGCACCACTGATCATCACCAAGGCGAACGAGCGCAGCCTCGTGCATCGCCGCGTCCACATGGACTATGTCGGCGTGAAGACCTTCGACAAGGACGGCCGCCTGACCGGCGAGCGGCGCTTCGTCGGTCTCTTCACCTCCGGCGCCTATAGCCGGCGGCCGAGCGACATCCCGCTCTTGCGTCGCAAGGTCGCCAACGTCATCGCCCGCGCCGGCCTGCCGCCGGCGAGCCATGACGGCAAGGCGCTCGCCCACATCCTCGACACCTATCCGCGCGAGGAGTTGTTCCAGATTTCGGAAGACGATCTCTTCGCCATCTCCCAGGGCATATTGCGGCTGGGCGAACGGCCGACCGTGCGTGTGTTCCTCCGGTTCGACCGTTTCGACCGTTTCGTCTCCGCCCTCGTGTTCGTGCCGCGCGATCGCTACGACACCCATGCGCGCGAGCGCATCCACGAGATACTCGCCACGGCGCTGAACGGAAGGCTGTCGGCCTCGACACCGACCATCGACGAGTCGGTTCTGGCGCGCGTTCACTATATCATCGGCCGCAACGAAGGCGCGCGGCCGCAGGTGAGCGTGACCCAGCTCGAGGAGCAGATCCGCGGCGCCATCCGCACCTGGGACGACGGATTCTCCCAAGCCATGGAGGAGGTTCACGGCGAGAGCGAAGGTCTTCGCCTGGTGCAGGAACATCAGGTGCAATTCCCACCCGCCTATCGTGGCTCCTTCGCGCCGATAGAAGCGGTGCACGATCTCGACGAGATCGCCGGCCTCGCCAGGGCGCGGAACGGCTTGCGGATAAAGGCCCGCGTCTATCGCCGCCACGCCGACGCGCATGACGCGCTCCGGCTCAAGCTCTACATCCTGGGCGAGGTGATGCCGCTCTCCGCGTCGCTGCCGGTGTTCGAGAATCTCGGGCTCAAGGTCATCGCCGAGGACGCCTTCCCCGTGCACTTCAAGACCGGCGACGGCTGGACGCATGACGCAAGCGTGCTGGACTTTCAGATGCAGCGCGCCGACGGCGCGGCCGCCGATCTCGCCACCATCAAGAAGCTCCTGGAAGATGCGTTCCACGCCATCGTCGCCGGCAACGCCGAGAGCGACGGCTTTAACCGGCTGGTGCTAAGCGCCGGACTTGCCTGGCGCGACGTGACGATCCTGCGCACCGTCGCGAAATTCCTGCGCCAGGCCGGTTTCGCCTTCAGCCAGGACTATGTCGAGCAGGCGCTGTCGCGCAATCCCGATCTCGCCGGTCTGCTGGTCGCGCTGTTCCACGCGAGAAACGATCCGCGGGTCGGGAGTGACCGCGAGGCCGTCATCGCTTCCATCGCCCGGCGCATCGACGGCGCGCTCAACGATGTGCAGAGCCTCGACGACGACCGCATTATCCGCCGGCTGCGCAACGTCATCGACAATGTCCTGCGCACCAATTTCTACCAGCCCGACGCGTCAGGCGCCGCCAAGCCTTATATTGCGGTCAAACTGGACTCGCAGGCCCTGGACGATCTGCCGCTGCCCAGGCCGCATGTCGAGATCTTCGTCTATGCACCGGAAGTCGAAGGGGTGCATCTGCGCTTCGGCCAGGTGGCGCGCGGCGGCATCCGCTGGTCGGATCGCCGCGAAGATTTCCGCACCGAGATTTTGGGTCTGGTGAAGGCGCAGCAGGTGAAGAACGCCGTCATCGTGCCGGTCGGCGCCAAGGGCGGCTTCTATCCGAAGCAATTGCCGCTGAACGCGACGCGCGAAGCGGTGCAGAACGCCGGCATCAGCGCCTACAAGGTGCTGATCAATGCCCTGCTCGACGTCACCGACAATCTCAACGCCGATGGCTCGGTCGTGCCGCCTTCCGGCGTCGTGCGCCATGACGGCGACGATCCCTATCTCGTCGTCGCTGCCGACAAAGGCACCGCCACCTTCTCCGACATCGCCAACGGCATCGCCGAAAGCAGAGGCTTCTGGCTGGGCGATGCCTTCGCCAGCGGCGGCAGCCATGGCTATGACCACAAGAAGATGGGCATCACGGCGCGCGGCGCCTGGGAAGCAGTCAAGCGGCATTTCCGCGAGCTCGGCCGCGACATCCAGCAGGAACCGTTCACCACAATAGGCGTCGGCGACATGTCGGGCGACGTGTTCGGCAACGGCATGCTGCTGTCGAAGCAGACGCGCCTGCTCGCCGCTTTCGATCACCGCCACATCTTCCTCGATCCCGATCCCGACACCGCCAGCAGCTGGGCCGAGCGCAAGCGGATGTTCGACCTGCCGCGTTCGAGCTGGGCCGATTACGACAAGGCGCTGATCTCCAGGGGCGGCGGCGTGTTCGCGCGCGGCTTGAAGGAAATCGCGTTGACGCCGCAGGTGAAGGCTTTGATCGGCGTTTCGGTGGACAAGCTGTCGCCGGGCGAACTGATCAAGGCGCTCCTCAAGGCGGAAATCGATCTTCTGTTCTTCGGCGGCATCGGGACGTTCATCAAGGCGTCCACGCAGAACAACACAGAGGCCGGCGACCGCGCCAACGATGCGGTACGCATCAACGGTGCCGACGTGCGCGCCAAGGTGATCGGTGAAGGCGCCAATCTCGGGCTCACCCAGCTCGGGCGCATCGAATATGCCCGCGCCGGAGGATCCATCAACACCGACGCGATCGACAATTCCGCCGGCGTCGATACCTCCGACCACGAGGTCAATCTCAAGATCCTGCTCGGCTATCCGCAGCGCCGCGGCAAGCTGACGCCCGAGGCGCGCGACGAGCTGCTCAACGCCATGACCGACGATGTCGCAGCCCATGTACTGAAGGATAATTACGACCAGACGCTGGCACTCTCGGTTGCTGAGGGTCGCGCGGCGCGCGATCTCGACGCGCATGGCCGCTACATGCGCGATCTGGAACAGCGCGGCCGTCTCGACCGCACCGTCGAATTTCTGGCCAGCGACAGCCAGCTGCAAGTGCTCGAGAACGAGAGCAGGGGCCTGACGCGCCCCGAACTCGCGGTGCTGCTCGCCTATGCCAAGCTCGATCTCGATGCCGAGATCGTGGCAAGCGATTTGCCCGACGATCCGACCTTTGCGTCTGTGCTGGCCGGCTATTTCCCGCCCGCCGCGACCGAGCGCTTTCCCACCGCCCTGGAGCAGCACCGCCTCAAGCGCGAGATCGTCTCGACGACGCTTGCCAACCGGATCGTCAACCTCGCCGGTCCCGTGTTCGTCGCGCGCATGAAAGAGATGTCGGGCGCGACCGGGGCGCACGTCGCCCGCGCCTTCGTGGTGGCCGAGGGCGCTTTCGGTCTCGCCGCGCTCAAGACGCGCATCGATGCGCTGGACGATCATGTCGCGGCCGGCGTGCAGACCGCCATGTACACCGACATCGCGGAAATCCTGCGCCGGCTGGGGCTATGGTTCATCACCAACGTGCCCGCCAATGCCGATCTTGCCGCGACAATCGCGCTTCATCGCGCCGGCGTCGAGAGCCTGCGCGGCACCTTCCACACGCTGGTCTCGCCTTACGAGGCAAGCGACACCGAAGGCCGTATCCGGCGGCTACGGGATGCGGGCGTTCCGCTCGACGTGGCGGAAGACGTCGCCGTGCTGCCGCTGATGAGCGGTGCGCCCGAGATCGCCAAGCTGGCGCGCAGCAATGCGCTCGGCGTCGATCTCGTGGCCGGCGCCTATTTTGCGATGGGCGCCGCGGTCGGCATCGACAGGCTGCGCGGCCTCGCCGCGCGCATCCCGGCCTCGCAGCATTGGGACCGCCTCGCCATCCGCCGCATCGTTGACGATCTCTATGCCGGACAGCGCGTCCTGACCGCCGAGGCGCTCGCCACGCTTGGCGCGGACAAGTCGCAAGCGGCTCGTGGCGACGGCATGGATGCGGTGAAAGCGTGGGCTGCATCGCGCGGCGAGACGCTGGACCGCGCCCGCAGCTTCCTCGATGCGCTGGAGCACAGCGGCGATCTTTCCATCGCCAAGCTGACCTTGGCCAACAGCCAGATCCGCGAACTCGCGGCGCGCTAACGCTGCTGCATCCGGCGGGGGATCTCCACCGCGAACACCCAGGCATTGCCGATGGAGAGATAGAGACAGGCGATCTCGGCGGGAATAAGGAAATAGAGCGACGACGGCCAATCGGCGATCAGCCCGGCGCCGGCGGCGACCGGCGCAAGCGTCGCGATCCATGCGAGGATCATGCGCACAGTGCGCGGGCCGCGCGCGCCAAGCACCGAATTGGGGTCTTCCGGAAAATTGTGGGCGAAGATCGATGTGCCCGTTAGAATGGCGAGACCGGTGACGATGAACTCGGCGCCCGCCACCCATCCGGGCTGGCCCGGCACCACGCCGAAGATGCCGATCAGCAGCATCTCGAACTGCAGGAACAGCGCGACGAAGGCGCGGTTCATATAAGCCGTTCCGGCCAGCACATGGCTGAGCGAGATCGTGAGCCCGACGAACAGCAGCCCAGCCAGCGTGGCGCTGACCTGCGCCACGGTGATGAAATAGTCGTGCCAGGACAAGAGCGCCGCTTCGATCATGCCTCTCATATTGTCATGGCCCGCGGATGCGGGCCACCCAGGTGAAGTCTGCGTCGAACCTTCAAGGATCGCGGGGCACCAACTGGCTGGCCCGCACTCGACAGCATCTCGAACGCCAGCGACGCATATTCCGGCGCATTGCCGAGACGCGGCGCGAACGGCAGCCGTCGCGGCGACGCCACCGTCTGACGCACCATTGACCGGTTAACGCCAGGGGCGCATGTTTACAGCGATTTCAAAAGCCGATTCTTCGAATTATTTTGTCGGGGGGCCAGCATGTCGCACAGATTTTTTGGGCGCCATTTTTCCAATGGCGTGGCTGTTGCCGCATTGATGTTTGCCGTCGGCGTCTCGCTCGATTGTTCGCTGGCGCAAGGCACGCCGCCGCCGACGACGCCGGAGCCGTTCCATTCGCCGTTCAACGGCGACAAGGATCCGACAAGCGGCGAAGCGCAGGACTTCGCAAAGTTGTTGGATCTGTATGACAAGTCGGAGGACACGCGTGTCGCGCTGGCCGCGGCCAAGACGTGTGGCAGTGGCGTCGAAGAGGCAGAACACCAGCACAATCTGGCGTTCGGCGCGTATCTGCGCGCGCTGGACGAATATGTCCGCGGCTACAGTAAAAACGTATATCCACCACTGGACAAAATGATACCCAAAGGCCGCTACGGACAGCCAGGGGAGTCAAAAGATCTTGACGATTTCAACGACGAAACAACTCGGGTTGAGGATCAGCTAAGGAAGTCGGACAAAAAGCAGCATGTGGCCGGGGCCTGTCCCAAGCCGCAGGCCGCGCCGCAGCCGCCTCCGCCACCGACGCCTCCACCTCCGGCACCACCGCCCGAGAAGCCCTCCCCGCCGAAGGCCGAGGAACACTGGACGACGCCGCAACCGCCGCCGCCTGCGACCGACGATGCCGAGCATCGCGTCGAGATGGGCGAAAAGCCCCCCACCGCGCGGCCACAGGGCCAGCCGGCGTCGTTTGCTGCCTGGCATATCGTCGATTCGGAATTCGGCGTGAACGTCGCAGACTTCAGTCCGAACATCGGCAACGACGGCACGCAGTTGGGCGTCGGCGGCGCGGCGCTGGTGTCGATGACCGACTCGCTCAACCTCGACCTCGACGTCCGTTACAACAACGTTTCAGCCAAGAGCTTCCATCTCGACAACGTCACGGCCAACGCCTCTGTCGTCTGGCGGATGGGCGATTGGAATCTGGTGCCGACGCTCGGCTACCAGAACAATTCGGCGGGCGGCGCGAGCGTTGACACCTATAACCTGGGCGGCTACGCCGACTACTATCTTTCCGACCGCGTCACGCTGTCGGGGAAGCTCCTGGGCTTCACCAGCAATCCCGGCTCCGACGGCTACGATCTCGGCGGCGGCGTGACCGGCTATGTAACGCCGAACCTGGCGTTGCGCGGCTGGATCGACCACACCGAATGGTCCGCCTTCGGCGGTTCGAGCGAGACCGATTACCTGGTCGGCGCGCGCTACCGCATCGCCAACGGCTTCACGCTCGACGGCACCTACACCTATAGCGGCTTCACGCCGGGCTCGAACTTCCACGTCAACTCGTTCTTCCTCGGACTGACCTATCATTGCAACGGCGGCTTCGACGATCTGCAAGCGCAGGACCGCGGCGGCGTGCTGCCGGCCGCGCCCTACTTGACGGCGCTGTCGCTGAAGTTCTGAAGAAGCCGGTGGCGCGTTGACGGGCTTGCATAGCCCTCGAGTGATCGCGCTACCGCGGCGCCATTCTGATGGCGCCGTCGAGGCGGACGCATTCGCCGTTGAAATCCGGTCGACAGAACCCGTCGCCGGCCCAATAAATGTTATGCTCCTTTCTCCTCATGCTTCTTCGTGGAGAGCATCGTGCTCGAAGGCGAACTTCAGACGGCGCTATGCCGTGCTTTCTCGATACTACTTCCCGACTTATTCGCCGAAGGCTATCGCATCGAGTCTCGGGAGGCTGTCTTGCTTGGAAGGCGAATGGATTTGCTATTGGGATCCGGGGATGGCCGCACATGCATTATCGAATTGAAAGCGGGCGCACCACCAATGCCGCAGGTTCGGGATCAGATATTGGACTACCGGGAGTGCTGGACGTTGAGCTATCCGACACAACCAACGCCGAGGTTGATTGTTATTGGAAATAAAATTCCAGATCACACGAAAGACGAGCTTTCGAACTTTGGAATCGAGTCTCGTGCTATCGCCATCGAAGACGTCCTATCCGCATTGGAAAGGACCTATGCGGGCGATCCGATTACTACCGGACTAAAGCTTATTCCTGATGATCTTGCCAAGGTCCGACACTTGCTCTCGGACCACGCCGCCGTCGCGGTTTCAAATGGATTGCAGTTTCAGCCCCCATGGAGTCACGAAAAACTCTTCTTGGCTCTTGTCACGCTGCGTCAGGAGAAGCACAAGGCGCTTTGGATGAAGAACATATATGTTCAGCTATACGCTCAACGCGCGAACTGCGCGGTTTTATATGGGCTGAAGGCCGAGCCGACCAGGCGCGCGCCGCTGCATCTAAATCCGCGGCGAGGTTCGTGGAACAAATCCATTTTCAGCCAGATCGCTCCTGCAATTGAGTACATCAGCACCGACAACAAGGGGCCAAGACGAGATCGGCACAATTTTGACCATTATCGGATCAAGGATTGGGACGGGTTCGCAACGGCCCTCGGCTTCTAGTAACGCGAAGACGACGGGTTTCGCGGAGTACCTCGGCGAAACGAGCCTAGAAGAGTGTCGGTCCTATCGCGGCGCCATCCTGATCGCGCCATCGAGGCGGACGCATTCGCCGTTGAAATAGGGGTTCGACAGCATCTCGAGCGCGAGGCTCGCATATTCCGGCGGATTGCCGAGACGTGGCGGGAACGGCACCTGCGCGCCGAGCGCGGCCTTGACCTGCTCCGGCGCCGCACCAAGCAGCGGCG
>DATEZM010000305.1:0-2068 GCA_035255625.1 Rhizomicrobium sp.
AGGCCGACCATAGTCTCGTATTCCTGATCGAGTTCTTTTCTGACAGAAGTCAACTGGCGACGTTCGAACTCAGTGACTTTGACCGAACGCCATCGCTCGGCGGCGCGGATCAGCGCGCCAAACATCAGCTTCAGGACGGCTCGCTCGCCGAAGGCGTTGGGGATAATCTTGAGGCGACGGCGCTCCTCGACGAACAAACGCTCAAGCAGATTCGTCGTGCGGATCGCGCGGCGGTGGGTGACCGGGAATCGCAGGTGCGCGATGCAGGCTTCGAAGTCGTCCATGAAGCAGGCAACCGCAGTGTCGTACTTGCGGCCATAATCGGCAACGACCCCGGCCGCGAGCTCGCGCGCAATGGCTCGGCTTGGCGCTTGATAGACCGCCTGCGCGCGAACCTTGAACTCCGGCCAGACATCCTCCGGCAGTTTGGCCGCCAAGTTCCGCATGCGATGCGCAAGGCACCGCTGGCGGGCCGCGCGTGGAAAGCAAATTTCGATCGCCTTGATGATGCCCGGAGCACCGTCCGAGGTCACCAGGAGTGGATCTTTCAGGCCGCGCCTCTTCATGTCCTCGAAGAACGCTGTCACAGTTTCGGCATCTTCCTTGGAGCCTGCCATCATGTGCAGCAGCACGCGACGCCCCTCGATCGTAAAGCCCCACGCCGCTAGAACCGGTTCTCGTTTGGCGCCAGGCCGCAGCCGCTCGGCGATGCCATCGACAAACAGATACGTGATCTCATACTCGCTCAAATCGCGCTGGGCGAACGCCTGGTAATCCTCCCACAATCGCTCCCCAAGCTGCGACACGGCGGTTTTCGATAACAGCAGGCGACCATTCTCGTCTTTGAAGGCATCTTCGATATCGCGTACCGATAGCCCACGCGCCAGCATCTCGATCGCCAGATCCTCCAGTCCCTGCGTATGACCCTTGAGATGCTCGCGAATAGCCGAGCGGAACGGCTCATCCCGCCCCGCGATCTGCGGCGCCGAATACTCCATCGCTCCTTCGGCCGTCTTCAGCCGTCCCATGCGATACCCATTACGGTAGCCATGGCCTGGCTGCGCACCGTGTTCGTAGTAATCTCGCCCGACCGCGTCGCCGGCCTCGCCCTCCAGCGCTTCCTCCACGATCAGCCGCGTCGCCAACTTAACCAGTTCGTCCTTCGCTGAAACTGTGGAAAGACGACCCTCGATCAACGCCGTCAACTCTTCCCGCGTGCGCTGCGAAGCAGGTAATCTCGTCGCCATGGGGTGCTCCTTTGCTGGGCCTGCAAAAGCCCGTTGCTGATTCGCATGCAAAGGATGCACCCCGCCAAATTCCCAGCAAATTTAGAACTTCAGCGGTCGAGAAGAGCGCGTTCGTCCCAATCTCTACAGCAGGGTTAACGGCGTCGGATTATCAATGAACGATTCGCGCGCGATTGATCGAAAATGCGCGGACGCGCTTTGGAATTCTTGCACATTTAAGATCAACTACTAGCTCGGCCGATTGCTGATCGCAGCACCGGCGGGGTGGGATAGGTTCGATACTGGCTTGACACAATATAAAAAACGCGCGCGGACAATTCTAAAATGAAGACCCTCACCGAGTACTTGATCTTTCATACCAAGACGCATCGCGCCTACGTGCATATTACACCGCAAGTTGAAGAGATCCTCCGCGAGGCTGGCGTCAAGGAAGGCATGGTGCTGTGAGAGAGCCCACGCGGTCTGCGGGAGCTGCGGCTACGCCGCCTAGCAATCCTAATCAGCTAAGCTTCGTCGCGGTCTATCGTTCCAATTGCGTGCAGGGCGAAGGTTGGCTTTAGGCCGACGGATACAGGGAACAGGTCCACATGTGCGGAGCTTTCGCAATCGACGACTCTTATTGCGAGGTCAATGCCCAACGAGCGTTGAATGCTAGGCCTGCCCCGGCCTTTTGTCGGCCCAAATGGGGCGGGAAAATCCACGCTCTTTTCTCTCCTATGCGGTATTCACCGAGCCGACGCAGGCCGCCGCGACGAAGCTTAGCTGATTAGGCTTGCTAGGCGGCGAAAGAGTCGGCGGCGCTGTCAGTGACGCGATAGGAA
>DATEZM010000306.1:0-11280 GCA_035255625.1 Rhizomicrobium sp.
CGCGACCTGACCGCGATGCTACGCCCGCCCTACGGCGAAGGCATCCGCAAGATGTTGGCCGGCAGCATCAAGGCGTAGGCGTCGGCTTGTTGCCGCCGTTGAAGCGTCCGAAATGGCGCCCGGTGAAGAGGCCGAGCAGCAGGGCACCTGCACCGAACGCGGCCGCATCCTCCGGCACGCGCAGGTCGAACCGGCCGACGCGGAGAATCAAGAAATAAGCGGCGACGAGATTCGCGAAGCCCCAGATCACGTTGACCGTGGACGACGAGAACCCTTGGCCCGGCGGCTTCGCGAACGGGCTCTGGAACGGCCGGCCCATGACGCCGCTGACGAAATGCGGAATAGCGTTGGTCAGGAACGCGCCGCCGAAGAAATACGCCGCCAGAGTCGGCCAGTCCAATGCCGCCCAATCCATGCCGCTCTCCCGCCTCGCGTTGAGAAGCTACGCCGCGGTCCAGCCGCCGTCCATCGACAGGTTCGCGCCGGTGATGTTCTTCGCCGCATCGGAGCAAAGGAACACGGCCATGGCCGCAACTTCATCGACTGTCACGAACTGCTTGGTCGGCTGGGCGGCCAGCAGCACATCGTTGATGACCTGCTCGCGCGTCAGGCCCCGCGCCTTCATCGTGTCGGGAATCTGCTTCTCGACCAAGGGCGTCCAAACATAGCCGGGGCTGATGCAGTTGACCGTGATGCCGAACGCCGCCGTCTCAAGCGCGACCGTCTTGGTGAGGCCGGCGATGGCGTGCTTGGCCGAGACATAGGCCGACTTGAACGGGCTCGCGACCAGAGAATGCGCCGACGCGGTCGAGATGATGCGCCCCCACTTGCGCCTCTTCATTCCCGGCACCGCGGCGCGCATGCCGTGGAAGGCGGCCGAAAGATTGATGGCGATGATTTGGTCCCATTTTTCGACCGGAAAGTCCTCGACCGGCGAGACAAACTGAACGCCGGCATTGTTGACGAGGATATCGACGGCGCCGAACGCCTTTTCCGCCTCGGCGATCATGCCTGCGATCTCGGTCGGTTTGGTCATGTCGGCCGGCGAATAGCGTGCCTTGACGCCGAATTCGCGCTCGATCGTGGCGCGCGTCTTCTCGATCTCGGCGGCATCACCGAAGCCGTTCAGCGTGACGTTGGCGCCTTCCTTGGCGAAGGCGCGCGCACAGGCCAGCCCGATGCCGCTGGTGGAACCGGTGACGACGGCGGATTTTCCCTTGAGAGACATGCGAACCCTTTCTCAACCTTGCAACAGTTTCAGCGCCGTCAGCGTCGCGGCCGGCCACGCCTTGTCACGCAACGGTTCGGGCGTACGGCCGGCATACCACAATGCCGCCGAGCAGTTGCGCGCGAAGCACCAGCCGAGCACGCGCTGGCGGTCCACGCCGAGCCGCTCGCAATAGATGCGCACGCGGCGGTCCATCTGCGCTTCCGACATGAATAGTTCGGAGCGTTCCAGCGGATTGCGCAGCGGTGCCGCTAGCTCGTAAGCGATCTCACCCACCTCGCCCTTCGGATCGATGGCCAGCCAGCCACGCGCGGCGTCGAACAGGATGTTCTCGAGATGCAGGTCGCCATGCAGCAGAACGCGCTGCGGCTCGGAGGTTGTAAGCTCGCACATCATCGCTGCGGCACGCGCCGCGATCTGCGGCGTCAGTGGCGCGAGCGCCGATGACTTTTCGAATTCATCATAGTGCAGGTCGTGGCCGGGCCAGCCCGCCGGATCGACTGTGGCGCCCTGCAGCTTCTCGATCGTGTCGCAGATAATGTGGGTCGCTTCGTCATCGCGGTCGTCCGGCGGGTAGCTCGTCAGTCGCGTGCCAGGGTCGATACGCTCCAGCAGGACGGCGCGATTGTCGTTTTCCAGCACGCGTACCGTGCCGTGCCCGCGGTGCAGCATCAGATAGCGCGCACTCGGTGCCTCGTCGCTTTCCGGCTTGAAGACTTTGAGCATCGCGCGCGCATCGCCACGCCGCACAAAGGCGAGCCAGGACGAGTGCGTCTCAAAGGGCTCGCCGTCGGGCGCCAGACCCCAGACGTCGAGATGTTGCGCAAGGTGCTTCCGCACCGCCTACGCGTCGGCCTTCTTGGGCAGGTTGATCGGACGGAACAGGAAGGCCGGCAGTTCGTGTTTCTCCGGCTTCACCGGCGCTGCGTCGTTCTTGCGGTCCTGATGCGCCTTGTGCGGCCGGTCGCGCTTGGGTTCACGATGCTCGCGCTTTGGCTCGTGCTTTTTCTCGTGCCGTGGCTTTTCCGGACGCTGCGGTAAAGGTTCGGCCGCGACGGGAGCTGCCGACGCTTCGACCAGAGCCGCCGGCTCCATCGGCGCGACGTGATCGTGGAATTTGTCCGGCCGGAAGCGGTCACGACGGTCGCCGCGTCCGCGCCCGCCCTTCTGACCGTCGCGCCGTTTGTCGTCGCGCCGCGGCCCGCGATCCTCGCGAATTTCGATGTTCTCCATCGTCTTGCGCGCGATCGTCGTCTTGGTGAGCTTCTCGATCGCGTCCACCTGGCGGTCGTCGCGCGGCGTCGCCAGCATATAGGCATGGCCGCTGCGCCCGGCGCGGCCGGTGCGGCCGATGCGGTGGACGTAGTCGTCGGGGTGATAAGGCACGTCGAAGTTGAAGATATGGCTGACGGCCGGGATGTCGAGGCCGCGCGCCGCGACGTCGCTGGCCACAAGAACTTTGAGATCGCCGGCGCGGAACCGGTCCAGCGTCTTGGTGCGCAGCGATTGATCGAGATCGCCGTGCAGCGGCGCCGCATCGAAGCCGTGCTTGACCAGCGACTTCGCCACGACGTCGACGTCGCGCTTGCGATTGCAAAACACGATCGCGTTCTTGAGCGTCGGCTCGCTTTCGCGGATCAACCGGCGCAGCGCCTCGCGCTTGGCCCAGTCGTTCGCCGGAATGTTCACGATTTCCTGGGTGATGTTTGCCGCTGCGGTCGCCGGCCGCGCCACTTCCACGCGCACCGGATTGTGCAGGAACTGCTCGGTCAGCCGCTGGATCTCCGGCGGCATGGTCGCGGAGTAGAACAGGGTCTGCCGCGTGAAGGGGATGAGCTTGCAGATGCGCTCGACGTCGGGAATGAAACCCATATCGAGCATGCGGTCGGCCTCATCGACCACGAGGATCTGCACCTGGCTCAGCATCAGCTTGCCGCGCTCGAAATGATCAAGCAGGCGGCCCGGCGTCGCGATCAGAACGTCGACGCCGCGATCGAGCTTTTTCTCCTGGTCGTCGAACGAGGTGCCGCCGATCAGAAGCGCCATCGAAAGCTTGTTGTACTTGCCGTATTTCTCGAAGCTCTCGGCAACCTGCGCCGCGAGTTCGCGCGTCGGCTCCAGGATCAGCGAGCGCGGCATGCGCGCCTTCGCGCGGCCGCGTGCCAGCATCTCGATCATCGGCAGGGTGAACGACGCCGTCTTGCCGGTGCCTGTCTGGGCGATGCCGATGATGTCGCGCCTTTGCAGGACGTGGGGAATGCCCTGTGCCTGGATCGGTGTCGGCGTGGTGTAGCCGCTGTCCTTGACCGCCTTTAGCAGATCGGCGGACAGGCCAAGCCCGTCGAAACCGTTTGTCTCGGCGGGAGGTGGACTTGGCTCAACTGGGATTACAGTGGAATCAAGGGCTTCGTCATTGCCGGCTTCCGCGCCGGCGCTCGTCTCGATGCTCGTCTTACGCTCCTGGTGGGGCGCATTTTCGAGCGCCCGAAGTCGCCGGCCCGGATCGGCCCGACTCGTATATGCAGCGCAATATAGCGCAATTTTGTTACTTTTCAACTGGTGGCGATCGCGCCAAAGTTCCGCCGACGGAGACGGCTCAACGCACGCGTTTGAAGGCCGTCAGCAACAGTAGACGGTGATGGCTCACAACAAAGACCTCGTGCGGCAGCTTATCGGGCTGATCATCGCTTTCGGTGTGCTGACGATCTTCTACTGGGTCGTCGCGCGCTTCTGGCCGTCGGTGCCGGGGCAGAGGATTTTCCGCAAGGGCTTCTGGACCGATTGCCTCTACTGGCTGTGGACGCCCATCGTCACAAGAGCGATCACGCCGCTCGCCATCGGCATTGTCATCTTCCCGCTGATCGCGCTCTACGGCCTGCATTATCAGACATTGGGACAGGGCCACGGCATCCTCGCCGCGCAACCGCTCTGGCTTCAGGGTATCGAAGTCTTCGTCGTCGGCGATTTCCTCGGCTACTGGCAGCACCGGCTGTTCCACGGCAAAAGGCTCTGGCGGTTCCACGCGGTGCACCATTCGTCGACCGAGCTCGACTGGCTCTCATCGGTCCGTCTGCATCCGGTCAACGACCTCGGCTCCAAGCTGATCGTGGCGGTGCCGCTTGTGGCGCTCGGCTTCAACCTGACGACCGTCGCGCTCTACGCGCCCGTCACGACCTTCTACGCCATCATGGTGCACGCCAACGTGAAATGGGATCTGGGACCGTTCCGTGTCGTCTTCGCCAGTCCCGCTTTTCATCGCTGGCATCACACTAAGGCGGAAGAGGGCCAGGACAAGAATTTCGCCGGTGCTTTTCCGCTGTGGGACATCCTGTTCGGCACCTATTACATGCCGCGCCGGCAGCCGACGGTGTTCGGCATCGACGATCCGATGCCGGCAGGTTTCGTCGGCCAGATGATCCAGCCCTTCCGCAGTCGCCGCTCCGAACCCGTTCTCCTCGAGCCCGCGGCGGCGCCTTAACCTCACGGCCCCGGCCGGCTAGGATCGCCCGTTCCGGGGGAGAACCACGCATGGACCAGAAGGCATCGGGCGCCGCATTGCGGCTGGCGCTTCTCGCGCTTGCCGCACTCGCCATCTGGCTCGCCGGCGCGACCTTCACCGGGCTGCCCGCGCCCAAAGGGTTCGATGCTCCGCCTACAGAATATTCCGCCGCCCGTGCCGACGCCACGCTCGCGCGCCTGCTCGGTCCCGAGGTGCCCCATCCAATCTCCTCGCCGGCAAATCATGCCGTGCGAGACCGCATCCGTGCCGAGTTCGCGGCGCTGCGCATCAAAACGACGCTGTATCGCGCGACCGGCTGCAACGCGCGGCCGCGATACGGTTTCTTCGCCTGCGGTACGGTCGAGGATGTGATCGCCGATGTCCTTCCCGGTGAAGGCAAGGCGATCGTGCTGCTCGCCCATTATGATTCGGTGCCGGCGGGACCGGGCGCGGCCGACGACCAATCCGGCGTTGCCACCGTTATCGAGACGGTGCGGGCGCTGAAGGCGCGCGGCCTCAAATCCGAGCATCCCATCATCGCGCTCCTGACTGACGGCGAAGAGGCGGGGCTGCTCGGTGCTTCCGCCTTCGTCGACGATCCGGCGCTGCGCGCGCGCGTCGGCGTCGCAGTGAACGCGGAGGCGCGGGGCAATCGTGGCCCGAGCCTTCTGTTCCAGACGAGTCCTGGCGATGCGAGGCTGATCGATCTCTATGCCGGCGCGGTGCCGGAATATGCGACGAGTTCGCTCTTCGCGGTGATCTACAAGCTCCTGCCCAACGACACAGACCTGACGATGTTCCTGAACAAGGGGCTTACCGGCTACAATTTCGCCTTCAGCGAGAACATCGCGCACTACCACACCGCGCTCGACCGCCGCGCCAATATCAGCCCTCAGACGCTGCAGAACCACGGCGACAATGTTCTTGGCATCGCGACCGCGCTGATGCGGACCGACTTCGCGGCACTGAAGGGCGGAGATGCGATCTACCTGACGGTCTTCGGCCATCTGTTGCCGCGCCTTCCGGCTGGCTGGGCGTTGCCGCTGGCGATTTTGGCGTTGGTGCTGCTGTTCGTCACGGCCTGGATGTCGCGTGGCGAGGTGCTGGGCATCGGCCGCCGCCTCGTCGCCTTGTCGGTGCCGCTCGCAGCGCTGGCCGGCGCCGTTGCCGTCGGCTGGCTGTTGCACACGATCGCGTCGCTAATCGCTGGCCAGCCCAATCCGTCCTATGCGCATCCGATCTGGCTGCGTATCGCGCTCGGCTTCGGTGTTGCAACCATCATCATCGCGGTCTCGCGCATGACGAGCGCGCGGATGGTGGCACTGTCCGTGTGGTTCTGGATGGCAGCGTTGGCGCTGGTCACGGCGGCGCTTCTGCCGGGCTTTAGCCCATATTTCCTGTTCCCCGCGCTGGTCGCGGCGATCCTGTTGCCGCCGCAGGCCGTGCGCCGCGATGCCTGGATCGGTCCTTTGCCGAGCGTGGCGCTCTTCCTCGCCGCGCTGCCGGCGCTAGTCGTTTGGTTCGCGCTGTCTGCGGCCAGCGAGACGATCCAGGGCCTGTCGCTGCATTTCCTGTTCACGATCTCGCTCACTTTCGGCGCCATCGCGCTCCTGCCGCTGCTGGCGGCGCGACCGCTGACGCGCGAGAGTTGGCGGCTCACGCTTCTGGGTTCCTCGGCCGCCGCGATATTGTTCGCCGTCACCGCCGGCTTGCAGCCGACCTACAGTCCGGCGGCGCCGCAGCGATTGAACGTCGATTTCGTCGACGATCATGTTGCGCATAAGGGCGTCTGGGCGATCGAGACCGGCGCGCCGCTACCCGGCGCGTTCCGCGCCGTCATGCCGTTCTCGGCCGATTCCGTGGCACTCACGCCCTTCGTGCCGCTGAAGGACTATGTTGGGCCGCCCGGCGCGCTGCGTTTCGCCGCGCCTGTGGGCGTCGCCGCAAGCAAGCCGAACGGCGCCGGCCGAGTCGTGACCCTGACACTGCCGTCGGCGCCCCGCGCCAACCGGCTCATCGTCGTCGTGCCGAAGGACGCGGCGCTCATGCGCCTCGCATTCGACGGCAAGAACTTCACGCCTGTCGCCGACAACCTCAATCCGGCCGGAACGATCTTCGCCTGCGTCACCGACGATTGCGCCGGCAAACCAGTTACGCTGGTTTTTGCCAATCGCAGGCCCCTCACAGTGACGCTCGGCGCACAAATCTATGGCATTCCGGCGGACGGGCAGCGGCTGGAGGCGATTCGCCCGGCGAACACTGTTGCCGCGCAAAATGGTGACGCCACCATAATCTTCGCCAGACAGGTCCTGTAGCGCACGCTTCGAAACGATTGCCCGGAATTGGAGCGCGCTAAACATCCACGCCGGTGGCGAAGGGCGCGTTCTCCTGGATGTACTGGAAGCGCAGCTCCGGCTTCTTGCCCATCAGCCGCTCGACGATGCTCTCAGTCTCCTTGCGGCTATCGTCGGCGATCTCGACGCGCAGAAGCGCGCGCGCGCCGGGCTTCATCGTCGTTTCTTTGAGCTGCGCCGGCATCATCTCGCCCAGGCCCTTGAACCGGCCGATATCCACCTTCGCGTTCGCCTTGAATGCGGTCTTCAGCAACTGGTCGCGGTGCTTCTCGTCCCGTGCATATTCGGTCTTGGCACCTTGCGTCAGGCGGTAGAGCGGCGGCATAGCGAGATAGAGATGGCCCTCACGCACGAGCTGCGGGATCTCGCGATAGAAGAAGGTGAGCAGCAGCGAGGCGATATGCGCGCCGTCAACATCGGCATCGGTCATCACGATCACGCGCTCATAGCGTAGATCGCTCTCGCGATACTTGGCACCAGTACCGCAGCCCAGCGCCTGCACGAGATCGGTCAGTTCCTGGTTCTGTTGCAGCTTGCCCGCCGCCGCACTCGCCACGTTGAGAATTTTGCCACGCAGCGGCAGCACCGCCTGGGTGGCGCGATCGCGTGCCTGCTTGGCTGAGCCGCCGGCGCTGTCGCCTTCGACCAGGAAGATCTCGGTGCCGTCCGCCGCGTCGCGCGTGCAGTCGGCGAGCTTGCCCGGCAGCCGCAGCTTGCGCGTCGCCGATTTCCGCGCCGTCTCCTTTTCCTGGCGTCGCTTGAGACGGTCTTCAGCCTGTTCGACGACGAAGTCGAGCAGCCGGTCGGCCTCCGCCGGGCTCTCGGCCAGCCAGTGGTCGAAGTGATCGCGCATCACCGTCTCGACCAGCCGCTGCGCATCGGGCGAAGACAGCTTGTCTTTGGTCTGGCCTTGGAATTCCGGCTCGCGGATGAAGACCGACAGCACGGCGCAGCACGCCGCCATCACATCATCGGCCGTCACCAGCGCAGTCTTGCGGTTGTTGACGCGCTCGCCATGGCTCCTGAGCGCCCGCGTCAGCGCGTTGCGCAGGCCTTGCTCGTGCGTGCCGCCCTGCGCGGTCGGAATGGTGTTGCAGTAGGAATGCACGAAGGGGTCGATCTGCGGCGTCCAGATCGCCGCCCATTCGACCGCGCCGCCAAGATTCTTTTGACCACCGTCCTTGTTCTCGGTGCGGCCATGAAATTCGCGGTTCGTGACCGTGTTGCTCGCGCCCACCTCGCTCTTGAGGAAGTCGAGCAGGCCGCCGGGAAATTTCAGCGTGTCTTCCGCCGGTGTGTCGCCCTTGATCAGCGACGGATCGCACTTCCAGCGGATTTCTACACCGCGGAACAGATAGGCTTTGGATTTCACCATCCAATACAGCATCGCCGGCGAGAAATGCGTGTCCTTGCCGAAGATCTGCGGATCGGGATGGAAGGCGACGATCGTGCCGCGGCGGTTGACGGCGCCCATGTCCTTCAGCTTGCCGATGGCCTTGCCGCGCTCGAAGCGCATCTTGTGGCTCTTCTTGTCGCGCGCGACGTCGACTTCCATCCAGTCCGACAGCGCATTCACCACCGACGCGCCCACGCCGTGCAGGCCGCCCGACGTGTCATAGACCTTGCCGCCGAACTTCCCGCCCGCATGCAGCGTGGTCATGATCACTTCCAGCGCCGACTTGGTCTTGAACTTGGGATGCGGATCGATCGGGATGCCGCGGCCATTGTCGCGCACCGTCAATACGTCGCCGGTATCGAGTTCCGCTTCGATGCGGTTGGCGAAGCCCGCAACTGCTTCGTCCATCGCGTTGTCGAGGATTTCCGCAGCCAGATGATGCAGCGCGCGTTCGTCCGTGCCGCCGATATACATGCCGGGGCGCCGCCGGACAGGCTCCAATCCCTCCAGGACCTCGATGTCCTTGGCGGTGTAGCTGCGACCCTGCGGGGCGCCGGATTCGAACAAGTCAGGTGCTTTGGCCATTTTCCAATCGGCTGGCGGATGTGCGATTCGCAGCAAGGTTAGCGAAAAGCGCCCGCGTGTTCCGCATTTACTTTTTATTAGGCGTGCGAAGCCCCGTCGCGCCACGTGATAGCGAAGCGATAACCTTTATCCGTCTCAGAGATTTTTAAGACCCCATCCGTAACATTCCGGCCGTCTTCGCGCGCCGAAGGCGCAATGCCAGGGGTGGCGAGTGGGTTTCGGACAGCAGCTGAGGGTCAGGCGCAGCGCGGACGTTCGCGTTCTGAATGCACAGCTCGACCTCGTTGCCGGCGCAACGCGCACGACGCGCTTCACCTCGCCCCTGTGGGCACTGGCGCTCGCATGGCTGGGCTCAAGCAGCTTCGGCTATCTCGGCCAACGCCCTTTCGCACAGACTGTCTTTCTGCCGGTGGTCGTGTCGATCGTGATGTTCCTGGCATCCAACGTCGTCTCCTTCTACCAGGTGACGACCGCAGGCCAGACCGACTACGAGACAGTGCGCCCGTGGTTCGCGCGTCTCACCGTGCTGCAGGTCGTCATCAGCACGGTCTGGGGCCTGGTCCCGTGGCTCCTGTGGGATCCGACGAGCGAGATTAATCACATCTTCATCGCCGGCGCGACGATCGCGATGCTCTCCACCCTCATCGTCAGCCGCGCGACGCATATGGACATGTTCGTCGCATGCCTGACGCCGATCTCCGTCGTGGCGGCGCTGCGCTTCGTCTTCGGCGTGTCTCTCCTCGACTACGGCACCGCGGTCATCATTCCGGCCTTCGCGACGCAGCTCTTCTTCGACGGCCGCCGCCTCGCACGCCGCGTCGATGAGGATGCCCGGCTGCGCTTCCAGGTCGAAGATCTTGCCCGCGAGCTAGAAGAGACTCGCGATGAGGCGTTGCGCAAACGCTTCGAGGCGGAGACCGCGAACGCCTCCAAGACCGCGTTCCTCGCCAATATGAGCCATGAGCTGCGCACGCCGCTCAACGCCATTTTGGGCTTCTCCGAAATCATCGCGCAGGAGTGCTTCGGTCCCGTCGGCTCGGCGCGCTACAAGGAATATGCCGGCGACATCCATTCGTCCGGCACACATCTTCTGTCTCTGATCAACGACCTGCTCGACGTCGCCAAGATCGAGGCCGGCAAGATGGAGATCGCGCCGCACCCGCTCGATGCCCGGCGTACTTTCGACATCGCACTCAAGCTGATCGGCGCCAAGGCGCGCGAACGCCAGCAGACGCTCGCCATCGAGGTCGATCCCGCCACCCCGCCACTCTATGCCGACGAGCGCGCGCTCAAGCAGATCCTGATCAATCTGTGCTCCAATGCGGTCAAGTTCACACCCCAAGGCGGCAAGATCACCGTGCGCGCGGAACTGGCGCGCTGCGGTGGCTTCCAGATCAGCGTGCAGGACAACGGCCCCGGTATCCCGCGCGAGAAGCTGGACAAAATCTTCACGCCCTTCAACCAGGTCGACAACCGCTACGACCGCCAGGCGGGCGGCACCGGCCTCGGCCTTTCTCTCGTGCGCGGCCTGGCAGAGCTGCATGGCGGCCGCGCCTGGCTCGAAAGTGAGCCCGGCAAGGGTTGCTGCGCCTATGTCGTGCTGCCGGCGAAGCAGCCGGAAGAGCGGGCTGGCGAGTCCGCCGCGGCGTAAAGCAAAAAAAGGCGCGACCCTTCGGCCGCGCCTTCTGCCAAGTCCGCAAAAATCAGACCGAGTAATACATCTTGAACTCGACCGGATGCGGGGTGTGCTCGAAGGCGTACACCTCGCCCATCTTGAGCTCGATATAGCTGTCGATGAAGTCGTCGCTGAACACGCCGCCCTTCTTGAGGAAACCGCGGTCCTTGTCGAGATTGTCCAGTGCCTCGCGCAGCGATCCGCATACCGTCGGCACTTCTTTCAGCTCTTCCGGCGGCAGCGCATAGAGATCCTTGTCCATCGGGTCGCCGGGATGGATCTTGTTCTCGATGCCATCGAGGCCGGCCATCAGCATCGCCGCATATGCGAGATAGGGGTTCGCGCCCGGATCGGGGAAACGAACCTCGACGCGCTTGCCCTTGGGCGACGCGCTGAACGGAATGCGGCATGACGGAATAGAGGCCATACAGAGTTTGGGTTTGACCTTCCTTGAAAACGAAGGTCCAAATCGAGGTCCAGTAATTTGTCCTTTATGCTCTATAAAGGATCAAACACTCCTTTCCGGACCCTAAATTATCCCGT
>DATEZM010000307.1:0-6458 GCA_035255625.1 Rhizomicrobium sp.
GGCCATCCCCTTAGAGGTTAACCGTACTCTAGCGGACAACGCGGAACCTGTGGAGAAGGTTTCGGAACTTTAGGCGTTCCGGATGGCGAGCCGCTCGCCCGGAAAGGCCAGATTCGCGTCCGCCGGGGGGCCGCGGCGCTAGATTTTCACCGGCTCCGCGGACAGGACATGCATCTTCCCGGGATCGGCGGCGAGGGTGCGGAGCTTCTTCGCGAAGGCCCGCGATTCCGGAACGGCGAAATGCGCGCGGATCGCCGCCTCATCCGCCCAGCGCTCGAAGAAATGCAGCTTCAGAGGATTTTCCGCATCGACGTAGACGCCATGCTCGATGCAGCCCGGTTCGGCGCGGGAACGGCGGACGTGTTCGAGGGAGATGCGAAGCATTTCGTCGAGCGTGGCAGGCGAAGCGGTGACGTGGCCGGCGACGATGATCATGGCTCAACCTCGCAATTCAGCGGCGCACGAGTTTCGCACGGCGCGATTCGAAGAGCTTCACGAAGCTCTCGCGTACTGTCTCGAACAGCCCCGGCGGCAAAAATCCATAAGCATATGCACCGCGCTTTGCCGGCACCGGCGCAAGCCCTGCGTTCGGCCAGAAATCGACATTGGCTTCGGAGATCACGATCCATGAGCGCGCTTCGTCCAGACCGAGTTTCTCCAACACCGCGCGCGGAATTTCGATGCCGACCGTACCGGATCGGGGCCGCGAGTGGGTGATGGGCAGGATGAGAACAAGCTTTGGATCGGCGTCGTCATCCAATGTGGCGACGAGACAGGCCGGGCGTTCCTTGCCGGACGCGCGCGCCGGTTCGCCCAGCCACAGATAGTCGTAGCGGATGACAAGGCCGGGTTCGGGCCGCGGCAGCGGCATCGGTTATTTCAGCAACTTGTTCAGCTGCGTGTGACGCCTGTCCATCCTCGCGCCGCGCACGGCGTCCACGATGGCGTCGGGCAAGTCCTGCGTGGCGTGGCTCCGCTTCGCCGCAGCCACCAGCCAGTCGTAGCGCTCCGCCGACATCAGCACGAGTTCGCGCCGCCCATGCCGCGTGATCTCAACCGGCTCGCGCCGCGCCTGGTGCTGATAGTCGCCGAACTTGCGCTGGAATTGCTGGGCGGTGGTTTGGGACATCGAATTTCTCCGGAGAAGACGGATTATACGTATAATGCGGAGAACGTCAAACCTGCCCTTGTGCCGAACGCTTTAGCTGGCTCTGAAGGAAGTAGGTTTCCCTTGTAATTTCCGATTTTGGCAGAGAATAATTCGACAAGAGATCAACAAGACTGTTCCAAATGTCTTCGCTGCCATTTCGAGCACCGAGCTCAGCAAGTTTGCCAAAGTTCTGTGCTGCGGTCCTTTTCGACAATCCACCGAGAGTTCGGCAATCCTGCGTAAGCTTTCCTGGGTCTAGATACGTCACGGCGAAACCGGTTCCGACCGCGAGGAGCAGAAGCAACATCAGAAAGGGCAAAAAACTCTGAGTCCGATGGAAGAAAAGTGCGGCCACGATGGCGACGCAAATGGAAGCCACTGATAGGAGGCAGCCAAAACCGCCGATCCACGTCATTACAAGCTTTGGAAGAGTGAGCCCTGTCTCGCGCTCCAGTCTTTTGAATGATCGCGATGCGCCAGACTTTTCCAAGAATCGTATGTCCGCGGATGGTGAAAGCTTGCGGCCGAATCCAAGGCGCTCCATCCCTTGCCGCAGACGATAAAACGTCATCGCGCTGGCACATTTTTTATTTGCATCGCTCGCGGGAATCTTACTCACCAGCAAATCGTACAACTGACCCACGACGAGTAAGCGCTCAGCTTCGGCGTTGGCGATTTCCACATCGAACGCTTTTTCGATGTCCTGAACCAATTCGACACTATCGAGATCGTCGCCCAAACCAAGTGTGTTTGCCACTTATCACCTCGTGATTTCGGTGCAAGAGCTACATCCTAAACACGCCGAACTTTGTCTCCGGCACCGGCGCGTTCAGGCAGGCGCTGAAAGCGAGCGCCAGGACTCGCCGCGTGTCGGCTGGCGCTATGATGCCGTCGTCCCAGAGGCGCGCGGTGGCGTAATAGGGATTGCCCTCTTCCTCGAAGCGGGCGGGATCGGGGCCTTGAACGCTTCGGCATGCTCGGGCGTCCATTTCTCGGCGTCGCGGTTGACGGTGGCGAGCACGCTCGCCGCCTGCTCGCCGCCCATCACGGAGATGCGGCTGTTGGGCCAGGAGAACAGAAAGCGCGGCGAGAAGGCGCGGCCGCACATGCCGTAATTGCCCGCGCCGTAGGAGCCACCGACGATCAGCGTGATCTTCGGCACCTGCGCGCAGGCGACCGCGGTCACCATCTTGGCGCCGTCCTTGGCGATGCCGCCGGCCTCGTATTTGCGGCCCACCATGAAGCCCGCGATGTTCTGCAGGAAGAGCAGCGGGATGCGCCGCTGGCAGCACAGCTCGATGAAATGCGCCGCCTTGAGCGCGCTCTCGGAGAACAGGATGCCGTTGTTGGCGATGATGCCGACGGGCATGCCTTCGAGATGGGCGAAGCCGGTGACGATGGTGGTGCCGTAGAGCTTCTTGAACTCGTCGAACTCCGAGCCGTCGACCAGCCGCGCGATGATCTCGCGGGCGTCGTATTGGGTGGCGAGCGTGGGCGGCACGATGCCGTCGAGTTCGGACGGGTCGTAGGCGGGCGGGCGCGGGCTGGCGAGCGCGATGTCCGGCTGCTTGCGATAGTTCAGCCCGGCGACGATGCGGCGGACGATGGCGAGCGCGTGGCTGTCGTCATTGGCGCAATGGTCGGCGACACCGGACTGGCGGGCATGGACTTCGGCGCCGCCGAGGTCTTCGGCGGTGACGATCTCGCCTGTCGCAGCCTTCACCAGCGGCGGGCCGCCGAGAAAGATGGTGCCCTGCCCTTTGACGATGATGGTCTCGTCGCTCATCGCCGGGACATAGGCGCCACCCGCGGTGCATGAGCCCATGACGGATGCGATCTGCGGGATGCCGGCGGCGGACATGCTCGCCTGGTTGAAGAAGATGCGGCCGAAATGCTCGCGGTCGGGGAAGATCTCGGCCTGGTTGGGCAGATTGGCGCCGCCGGAGTCGACGAGGTAGATGCAAGGCAGCCGGTTCTCGCGTGCGATCTCCTGCGCGCGCAGATGCTTCTTCACCGTGACGGGATAATAAGTGCCGCCCTTGATCGTGGCGTCGTTGCAGACGATGACGCATTCGCGGCCGCAGACGCGGCCGATGCCTGTGATGATGCCGGCGCCGTGGATGTCGCCTTCGTACATGCCGTATGCGGCAAGCGGCGAGAGTTCGAGGAAGGGCGAACCCGGATCGACCAGCCGCTCGACCCGCTCGCGCGGCAACAGCTTGCCGCGTTCGGTGTGACGCTTGCGGGCGCGCTCGTCGCCGCCGAGAGCGGCGACTGCCTGGCGCGCGCGGAGCTCGTCGACCAGCGCGGCCATCGTGGCGGCGTTGGATTTGAACGACGGCGAGTTTGCAGAGAGCAGAGATTGCAACTTCACGACCGTTGACCTCTTAGCATCTCTCGAAACTCTGTCCACTCGCTCATTTCGGCATCTGACTTCGCGAGATTGCAGCCGTAGTGCGTCAAGTGAACGTTGCTGCCGCTATAGGCTTTGTCGGTACTATCCTTGCGGTCACGAGACATTTTCAAGAGCTTGTTCTTCGGCCCGAGGGGAATCGGTTCGCCACAAAGGCCGCAATTGCCCTGCTGTTGCTGCCAGGCCTTGTTCAGCGCCGCAAACACATCTGAAAGGTTGGGGCCACTTCGGTTGGGGTAACTTCCTCCCTTTTCAGTGTTAGCTCGCTCAATATCCTTTTGGATCAGGCCCGCGAGCCGCGATAGCTCCACTCGAAGCTGAGGATCATTCGCGTTTAGGTTCAGAACAGTGTCTGCCCGCTGAGTCAGATCAAGTTCGACCTGCGATAAAGGCATAGAACGCAATAAGTCATAGTCCTCGCGCTCCACTGGAATGGGATGCCCACGTGTCCCCGGATTCGTGAATTTCGCATATGTCCGCGGGAGCATGTCATGTGCACGAGGCAAGGTGTCGATGTCCCACGCTCTAGCCAATCGCAGCGAAACATCCCAGCGCCCAGGATACAGCGCTTGCGCGCGCTCCCAAGCTTCTTTCGCAACGATGGCTTTCGTTTGAACAATGGCGCGGGGTTCAACATCCACTACGGAAATGACACGCTGACGGTGTCTTGGGTCCGGGGTGTCGACAGCGCTACTTGTTCCGACAAACAACACGAAATCTCTGCCTCGTCGATATTCGCCTTGGAGATCGCGCGCGATTTTATTTGAAGAAAATGAAAGAGCTGGCCAGTCGGAACTCGCCGGTGCAAATTCGCTCTTCGCGAATAGTTTACTCTCTGCTGAAAGTAGATCGCTAAAGAACACAGCCAACTATCCGCATCATGTTCACACCAATTCCACCGCCACCGCGGTCGCTTCGCCGCCGCCGATGCAGAGCGCGGCGACGCCGCGGTTCTTGCCACGGGCTTTCAGTGCGTTCAGCAGCGTGACGATGATGCGCGCGCCGCTGGCGCCGATGGGATGGCCGAGGGCGCAGGCGCCGCCGTTCACGTTGACCTTGGCATGATCGAGGCCGAGATCGCGCATCGCGATCATCGCGACATTGGCGAAGGCTTCGTTGATCTCGAACAGGTCGACGTCGTCCATCTTCCAGCCGGCGCGCTGCACGGCCTTCTGAATGGCGCCGACCGGCGCGGTGGTGAACCAGCGCGGTTCATGCGCGTTCTGCGCCTGCGCCGCGATGCGGGCGATCGGTTTCAGGCCGCGCTTGTTCGCCGTGCCCGCGGTCGTGAGCACCAGCGCCGCCGCGCCATCGCTGATCGAGGACGAGTTCGCAGCCGTCACCGTGCCGTCCTTGGCGAAGGCAGGCTTGAGCGTCGGGATTTTCGCAGGGTCGGACTTGCCGGGCTGCTCGTCGGTGGCGACAACAACGTCGCCCTTCCGGCCGGCGACCGTCACAGCCACGATCTCGTCACGGAACGAGCCGTCGGCGATGGCGCGCTGCGCCCGCTTGAGGGATTCGATCGCGTAAGCATCCTGTGCCTCGCGCGTGAACTGATAGTGGCGCGCCGCATCTTCGGCATAGGTGCCCATGAGGCGATGTTCATAGGCATCCTCGAGTCCGTCGAGGAACATGTGGTCCTTCACTTCGCCATGACCGAGGCGATAGCCGCCGCGCGCCTTGGGCAGCAGGTAGGGCGCGTTGGTCATCGACTCCATGCCGCCGGCAACGATGAAGCCGTCGCCGCGCCCGAGCGCCAGCGCGTCGGCCGCAATCATCACCGCTTTCATGCCCGAGCCGCAGACCTTGGAGATCGTCGTGCAGGGCACCGTGTTCGGAATGCCGGCATGGATCGACGCCTGACGCGCCGGCGCCTGGCCGAGGCCGGCCGAGAGCACATTGCCCATGAGGGTCTCGGCGATGTCGGACGGCGCGAGTCCGGCCCGCTCCACCGCGGATTTGATCGCGACGGCGCCCAGTTCGGTGGCGGACAGCGCCGAGAGCTCGCCCTGAAAGCCGCCCATGGGCGTGCGGGCGCCCGACAGGATGACAATTTCATTCACCGTCATGTCGTTGGATTCCCTGGGTTTGTCGCTGTCCCGCGATGGCACAATTCCGATGACCGGCGCTGGGCGCTGGGATATCATCGCCTGCGAGTCCGCACCAGCGGCACGCGGGGTATCGGGGAACATGAAGAGACGGCTGCTGGCTGTGGCGATCGGGTTGGGCGCGGGGCTCTTGCTCCTCGGCGCCTATCTGGCTGCGCTCAATGCCGGCATCCACCTGCGGCCCGACCTCGTCCTGACCGGCTCCGCCGCGCTCGTCTTCGCCGGCGCGGTCGCTTTGTTCGCGCTGGTGACGATGGACCGGCCGGCCTTCCGCAGCGCGCGCGCCGCCCTGCCCCTGAACGAGGAGCCGGCGAAGGAATACATCTTTTTCTTCCGCGGGCCGGCGACGCTGCAGATCACAGCGCGGCCGGATATGTCGGTGGGCGAGATGCTGGTGCGCTTCGGCGACGCGTTCAAGGCAACACCGGACAAGATGACCAAACCGATCACCGTGACGCTGAAGGGATCGGCGAAGAAGCCGTTCGCGGCGATGACGCTGCAGCAGCTCTTCGCGGTGCTGAAGCCCTTCAATCTTGAGCACGTCCTTCTGATGGACGACAGGGACGAGCTCGTCGGCTATATCCCGGGCAAGCGCGCGCTCAAGGAATTCACCGACGACAAGGCGAAGGAGAACATCGACAAGTTCGTCGTGAATGTTCTCATCCGGCCGATGGAGAGCCCCGTGCTGCGCGAGCTCGGCGGGCTGACCGGCGACGACACCATCAAGGAATCCGAGACCGCGTTCGATGCGGCGGCACAGCTGTGGAAGAACGAGAAGGTCCAGGGC
>DATEZM010000308.1:0-9511 GCA_035255625.1 Rhizomicrobium sp.
GTGGAAACCAGCCTGCCCGACGGCTGGATGTGCCGGGACGCGGAATTCTACGTCAATCCCACCGGCAAGTTCGTGATCGGCGGTCCCGACGGCGATTGCGGCCTCACCGGACGCAAGATCATCGTCGACACCTATGGCGGCGCGGCGCCGCATGGCGGCGGCGCGTTCAGCGGCAAGGACCCGACCAAGGTCGACCGTTCGGCGGCCTATGCGGCGCGCTATCTTGCCAAGAACGTCGTGGCGTCCGGTCTTGCCGACCGCTGCACCATCCAGATCTCCTATGCCATCGGCGTCGCCGATCCGCTGTCGGTCTATGTCGACACCCACGGCACCGGCAAGGTCGAAGAGGCCAAGCTCGAGAAGATTCTGCCCGAGCTGATGAGCCTCAAGCCGCGCAACATTCGCGAGCACCTCGGGCTCAACCGGCCCATTTATGCGCGAACCTCCGCCTACGGACATTTTGGCCGCGAGCCGGACGCGCAAGGTGGCTTCTCCTGGGAGAAGACCGACCTCGCCGACGCACTGAAACGCGCGGTGTGACGGAAACGCCGGAACGCCGGCGCCGCCAGCTCTACGGCCGGCGCAAGGGCCCCAAGCTGTCGCCGCATCAGCGGCATCTGCGCGACACGCTGTTGCCGCATCTTTTGCTGCATGTCGAGAATGGCCGCGATCCGCGGGGATATTTCGCTGAGGCCGTCGATGATGTCTGGCTCGAAGCCGGCTATGGCGCGGGCGAGCATCTGCTGTGGCAGACGCAGCATCATCCGAAGATCGGTTTAATCGGCGCCGAGCCCTACATCGCCGGCACCGCGAAGCTTCTTTCGAAGCTGGCGGCGAGCCCGGTGCCGAATCTCAGCCTCTTCGAGGACGACGCGCGCGACATCGTCGATGCGCTGCCCGATGCCTGTCTCGGCCGTTTCTTCCTCCTGTTCCCCGACCCCTGGCCGAAGACGCGGCATCACAAGCGCCGCTTTCTCCAGGCCGAAATGCTCGACCGCCTGGCGCGGGTGCTGAAGCCCGGCGCTGAGTTACGCTTCGCCAGCGACGACGCCGGTTACGTCGCCTATGCGCTGGAGCGTTTGATGGCCCATCGCGCTTTCGCCTGGACAGCGACGTCGCAAGTAGACTGGAAGAAGCGCCCTGCCGACTGGCCACCGACCCGCTACGAAGCCAAGCAATTGCACGGCCCGCCGGTATTTCTCCGCTTCGTCAGGACTGATAAGATGGCGTCATGATCGACGACGACGGCGACATCGAGCAGCCCAGCCAGATTTGGGACATGGGCGTGGTCGGTATCGCCGCGGTCTTGACGTTGGCCGGCATTGCCACCTGTTTCTTCACCTTCACCGTGCCTGCCGACAAGCCGGCAGCCAGGCAGGCGCAGCCCACCGAAGTGACTATCGGCCTGGGCCAGAGCAGTACCATTCACTCGGATAAGCCGGCGGGGCCCGCTCACTAGTCGGTCCGTCCGCTTGAAATCGGGCCATCGCGGGCGTACATAGCGCCCATCCCAGACAACAGAACGTACTGTTGTGTGGCGGTCGCGAGACCGCCGCGCCGGGAAGCCTTTGGTTTAATGGAGTTTTTCGCCATCCTTTCGCAGATTGCGCACTTGGAGCCGATTATCGAGCCCGCCGTGGAGGCGGCCGGGTACCGGCTCGTGCGCCTGCGCCTGATGGGTGGCCATACCAAGACGCTGCAGATCATGGCGGAACGGCCGGACGGCACCATGAATGTCGAGGATTGTGCGCAGCTGAGCCGGGCGCTGCTCGACTTCATCGAGCGGGAGAACCCGCTGGAAGCCGATTTCGAGCTCGAAGTCTCCTCGCCCGGCATCGACCGGCCGCTGACGAGGTTGATGGATTTTGCCCGCTGGTCCGGCCACGAGGCCAAGCTGGAACTCCATGCGCCGATCGCGAGCGCTGGCGAGAGCCAGAGCGACCAGTCAAACAAAGGCCGTAAGCGGTTCCGTGGCCTGCTTCTGGGCATCGACGGGCAGGATGTCATGATCGAAAGCCAGGGTCAGCGCATCGCGATCCCCTTTCGCGGCATCGCCGAGGCCAAGCTAGTGCTGAGCGATGCGCTCATCGCCGAAGATTTGAAGGCGCGCAAGCGCGCAGGTTCGTAAGGAGAGAAAAGTCATGGCTTCCATTGCCGCCAACCGCACCGAGCTTCTGCAGATCGCGGACGCCGTTGCGCGCGACAAGTCGATCGACAAGCAAGTCGTGATCACCGCCATGGAAGAGGCGATGCAGCGCGCCGCCAAGGCGCATTACGGCAGCGAGAACGACATCAAGGTCGACATCGATCCCAAGACCGGCGAGACCCACGTTTCGCGCTATCTCCACGTCGTCGATCTGGTCGAGAACGACAAGATCGAGATCAGCCTCGCCGATGCCCGCGCGCGCAACCCCGCCGCCCAGGTCGGCGACATCATCGCCGAGACGCTGCCGCCGGTCGATTTCAACCGCATCAATGCGCAGAACGCCAAGCAGGTGATCGTACAGAAGGTGCGTGATGCCGAGCGCGAGCGTCAGTACGACGAATACAAGGACCGCATCGGCGAGATCGTGCACGGCATCGTCAAGCGCTCGGAGTTCGGCTCCGTCGTGGTCGACCTCGGACGCGCCGAGGGCGTGGTGCGCCGCGACGAGATGATTCCGCGCGAAAGCTTCCGCGCCGGCGACCGCATCCGCGCCTATATCTACGATGTGCGCCGCGAGGCGCGCGGCCCGCAGATTTTCCTGTCGCGCTCCCATCCGCAGTTCATGGTCAGGCTTTTTGCTCAGGAAGTGCCCGAGATTTATGATGGAATCATCGAGATCCGCGCCGTGGCGCGCGATCCGGGCAGCCGCGCCAAGATCGCGGTAATCTCCAAGGATTCCTCGATCGATCCGGTCGGCGCCTGCGTCGGCATGCGCGGTGTGCGTGTGCAAGCGGTCGTGCAGGAACTTCAGGGTGAGCGCATCGACATCATCCCATGGAACGGCGAGGCGGCGACCTTCATCGTCAACGCGCTGGCACCGGCGGAGGTCTCCAAAGTCGTTCTCGACGAGGATACACACCGCACGGAAGTGGTGGTGCCGGACGAACAACTCAGTCTCGCGATCGGCCGCCGCGGCCAGAATGTGCGTCTCGCCTCGCAGCTCACCGGTTGGCAGCTCGACATCCTGACCGAGGCCGAGGAATCGGAGAGGCGCCAGAAGGAATTCAGCGAGCGCACCAAGCTCTACATGGACTCGCTCGATGTCGACGAAACCGTCGCACAGCTCCTGGCGTCCGAGGGCTTCGCGACGATCGAGGACGTGGCCTATGTGCCGCTCAACGAACTGGCGGCCGTCGAAGGCTTCGACGAGGAGACGGCGACCGAGCTGCAGCAGCGCGCGCTCGAATTCATCGAGGCGAAGAACAAGGAAATGGACGACAAGCGCAAGGAGCTGGGCGTCGAGGACGAGGTGCTGGAAGTCGAAGGCGTGACGACCGCCATGGCGGTCGCGCTGGGCGAGGGCGGCGTCAAGAGCCTCGAGGATCTGGCGGGCTGCGCCACCGACGACCTGCTCGGCTATTACGAGGTCAACAAGGAGAAGGAGCGCGTGCGCATTCCCGGCGCGCTCGAAGGCTTCAACCTGACCAGCGACGACGCCAACGCTGTCATCATGAAGGCCCGCGTTAAAGCCGGCTGGATCGAGGAAGAGGTCGAGCCCGAGGCGGCGGAAGAAGGCGAAGCGACGGAGGAAGCCGAAGCTTGAACGAGGCATTCGCCATCCCGAGCGACGACAAGGACGAAGCCATGCGCGAACGGCGCTGCATCGTCAGCGGAGAGGTTCTGTCGGAAGACAAGCTGATCCGCTTTGTCGTCTCGCCCGATGGCGAGGTGACGCCCGACATCGCAGCCGTGCTCCCCGGGCGCGGCATCTGGGTTGGCGCCACGCGCGACGCGATGGCGACGGCGGTGAAGAAGAACCTTTTCTCGAAGGCGGCGAAAGCGAGCGTCAAGGTCGCGCCCGATCTGGCCGACCGCATTGAGGGGCTTTTGGTCGCGCGCATGCAGGGCGATCTCGGCATGGCGCGGCGCTCGGGCCAGATTCTGCTGGGGTTCGACACGGTGCAGCGCGCGCTTCAATCCGACCAGCCGCCGGTGCTCGTCATCGAGGCCCGTGACGGCGCCGCCGACGGCAAGCGCAAATTGTTCGCTGCCGCCCATGCACGCGGGCTGAAAATCGATACAATCGAATGCCTTAGCGCCGATGAAATCGGCTTGGCCGTGGGCCGCGAGAATGTGATACATGCCGCCCTCAAATCCGGGCGCCTTCAGGAACGGTTGAGCTTCGACGCGGGGAGGCTGATGGGCTTCCGCGCCCGTATTGAAAGAGACGCATGAGCGATACGAACGACACCACCAAGAAGCCGGGCCGATCGCCGCTGACGCTCAAGAAGACCGAGACGTCGACGGTGAAGCAAAGCTTCAGCCATGGCCGGACCAAGGCTGTGGTGGTCGAGAAGAAGCGCACGCTCGGCCCCGCGCCCGCGGTGAAAGCCGCTGCCGCCCCTGCCGCCAAAACGCCGGCCGCGCCCGTGCCGACGCCTGCGGCAGCTGCGGCTGTACCCGCGCCGCGCGGTGTCGTGCTGCGCCAGCTGACGGAAGAAGAAAAAGCGCGCCGCGGCGCGGCGCTGGCCGATGCCCGCGTTTACGAGGTTGAGGCGCGCAAGCGAGCCGAAGACGACGCGCGCCTGCGCTCCGTCGAAGACGAGCGGTTGAAGATCGAGCGCGCTGCCGCCGAACGCCGCAAGGCTGAGGAAGACGCGCGCAAGTCGGCCGAGGCGGAAGCCCGCAAGCACGCCGAGGAAGAAGTCGCGCGCCGCGAGAAGAAGGAAGAACCCTCGGCCACCGCCGGTGTGCCGTCCGCTGCTGGACGCGCGCGCCGCCCGCTGGAAGAGGAAGAAGACGAATCCACTGCCAAGAAGGGCGCCAAAGGCGCCGCCAAGCCGGCGGCTGCGCCGAAGAAAGTCGGCGAGGACAGCCGGCGCCGCGGCAAACTCACCGTCACCAAGGCGCTGTCGGGTGATGACGAACGCGTCCGCTCGGTCGCGTCTTTCCGCCGCCATCTGCAGCGCGTGAAGGGCGTACAGACCGCGCCTGCCGGTCCGGCGGGTCCGCGCGAAGTCACCATCCCGGAGACCATCACGGTCGCCGAACTCGCCAACCGTATGGCGCGCCGCTCTGTCGACATCATCAAGGTGCTGATGAAGAACGGCCATATGGCGACGGTCAACGACACGATCGACGCCGATACCGCCGAACTGGTCGCCGCCGAATACGGTCATACCGTCAAGCGTGTCGCCGAATCCGACGTGCTCGAAGGCCTCAAGGGCAGCGCCGACGATGAGGGCCATCTCGTGTCGCGCCCGCCGGTCGTCACCGTCATGGGCCATGTCGATCACGGCAAGACGTCTTTGCTGGATGCCTTGCGAAAAACAGATGTGGTTTCAGGCGAAGCGGGCGGCATCACGCAGCATATCGGCGCCTATCAGGTGCAGCTCAAATCCGGCCAGAAGATCACCTTCCTCGACACGCCTGGCCATGCCGCCTTCACGGCGATGCGCGGCCGCGGCGCCAAGGTCACAGATCTCGTCATCCTGGTTGTGGCCGCCGACGATGGCGTCATGCCGCAGACGGTCGAAGCCATTGCGCATGCCAAGGCGGCGCACGTTCCAATCATTGTGGCGGTGAACAAGATCGACAAGGGCTCGGCCGATGCCATGCGGGTGAAGACCGAATTGCTGCAGCACGAGATCCAGGTCGAGGAGCTCGGCGGCGAGACGCTCGCGATCGACGTCTCCGCCACCAAGGGCACCAATCTCGACAAGCTCGAAGAAGCTATCCTGCTCCAGGCCGAACTCCTCGACCTCAAAGCCAATCCCGAACGCAGCGCCGAGGGCGCGGTGATCGAGGCCAAGCTCGATCGAGGCCGCGGCCCGGTCGCCACCGTGCTGGTCGCGCGCGGCACGTTGAAGGTTGGCGACATCGTCGTTGCCGGCTCGGAATGGGGCCGCGTGCGCCTGCTGCAGAACGATCGCGGCGAGACCGTGCCGACCGCCGGTCCCGCGACGCCGATCGAAGTGCTCGGCCTGTCCGGCGTGCCGGAAGCCGGCGACGAAATGGTGGTGGTGGAGAACGAGGCACGCGCGCGCGAAGTCACCGAATACCGCGACCGCAAGCGCCGCGAGGCGCGCCAGGCGGCATCGTCGCGCCAGACGCTCGATCAATTGCTCAAGACCCGCGACAGCGGCGAGAAGCGGCTTCTGCCGCTCGTCATCAAGTCGGACGTGCAGGGCTCGTCCGAAGCGATCCAGGGCGCGCTCGCCAAGCTCGGCACCGACGAGGTCGCGGCACAAGTCCTTCAGGCTGGCGTCGGTGGTATCACCGAGAGCGACATCATTCTGGCGCACGCCTCGGGCGCCGGCGTCATCGGCTTCAACGTCCGCGCCGACAAGCTCGCGCGCGAGCGGGCCAAGCGCGATGGCGTCGACATCCGCTACTACAACATTATCTACAACGTGGTGGACGACATCAAAGCGGTGTTGTCCGGCATGCTCGCGCCGGAAGTGCGCGAGAAATTCCTCGGCAATGCGGAAATCCTGGAGGTCTTCTCGATCTCTAAGGTCGGCAAGGTCGCCGGCTGTCGCGTCAGCGACGGCGTGGTGCGCCGCGGCGCCAAGGTGCGCCTCATCCGCGACAACGTCGTGATCCACGAAGGCGAGCTCTCGACGCTCAAGCGCTTCAAGGACGAGGTGCGCGAAGTCCAGTCCGGCCAAGAATGCGGCATGGCGTTCGCCAATTACCAGGACATGCAAAAGGGCGATGTCATCGAATGCTTCGAGGTCGAGACCATCCAGCGCACGCTGTGACGGTTCGATAAGCTCGATGAGCGGGACTCCCTCTCCCGGATTGCAGCGATTCCTCCTCGTCGTCGGCGATGCGCTCAGGCGCGGCGACGTCGCGGGCGCGATGAATTATGCCGACCAGGCCGTGTCCCAAGGATTTGAAGAACCCAATCTCCTGGCGCTGGCGGGACAGCTCCATCTGCGCAATGGCGACGTGGCGCGCAGCCACAAGATGCTCCTGCGGGCGCGCGAACTCGGTCCCGACAATCTCGAGGCGCTGAACGCGCTCGGCATCTGCCTGACCATGATGGGCCGTCCGAAGGACGCTCTGGAGGCGTTCGACTATGGCCTCGTCCTCGCGCCAGACGCGCCATTCCTCCTCGTCCACCGTGCCCAGGCGCTGGAGAATGCCGGCCGCCTGCGCGAGGCACACGCGGCGCTCGAACAAGTCATCGCGCGCGCACCGACCGAGGCGCGGGCGCTGGAGCATCTGGCCAGCCTCTGCGTGCGCCGCGGCGACATGAAGAGGGCGCGCGAATATGCAACGCGAGCGCTAAAGGTGACGGCACCGCTGCCCGCCGCAACTATCGCGCTCGCCGCCGCGGATTTGTCCGAGAGGAACTACGAAGCGGTACGCGCGCGCTCGGCGCCGCTGGCCGGCGAGCCGCGCATCGGACCCGTCAACCAGTCGATCGCTCTCGGCCTTCTGGGCGATGCGTTCGACGGTCTCGACAAGCCGGCGGAAGCCTTTGCGGCCTACACCGAGGCGCGCGAGGCGTTGCGCGGTCCGATGGAGGCGATGCTCAAGGGCCAGGAAAGCGCGATCGCGCGCGTTCGCCGGCTGGCGGACTATTTCGGCGCGGCGCCGATCGCGCCGTGGCGCGCTGGTGCGCTCGCGCAACCCGGTCCGGTGGCGACGCATGCTTTCCTTGTTGGCTTCCCGCGCTCTGGCACGACGGTGCTGGAGCAGGCGCTGGCGAGCCACCCCGATGTGCGCACGATGGAGGAGGTCGACTGCCTGGGCGATGCGGTCGGCGAGTTCTTCTATGCCGAAAACGGCATGGCACGATTCTCCTCGCTCGGCGAAGAAGAGTTGGCGCGTTACCGCGACATCTATTGGCGGCGCGTCGCCGATGCGGGTATCGCCGCCGACCGCGCGGTGCTCGTCGACAAGATGCCGCTCAATTCTGTGCATCTGGGACTGGTGGCGCGGCTGTTTCCGCAGGCAAAAATTCTGTTCGCGTTGCGCGATCCGCGCGACGTGGTCCTGAGTTGCTTCCGCCGGCGCCTGGTGATGACCGCACATATGTATGAGTTGGCGACTCTCGACGGCGCGGCGTCGTTCTACGACGCGGTGATGCGGCTTGCCGCGCTCTATCGCGAGCGCCTCAAGCTTCCCTTCCTCGACCTGAGGCACGAGGACATGATTGCGGACTTCGACGGCGAGACGCGGCGCCTCTGTGCCTTCCTCGGCATCGAATGGCGCGATTCGATGCGCAATTTCGCCGCCGATGCGCGCGGCCGCGATATCAAGACACCAAGCGCGATGCAGGTCGTGCGCGGTCTGAACAAGGATGGCGTGGGACAATGGCGGCGCTTCGCGGCGCAGATGGCGCCTGTGTTGCCGTTGCTCGCGCCTTGGGTCGAACGTTTCGGTTACGAGCAATAGGAACCGGCAATGTCCCGTCGCCCGTCACAACGCTCCCACGGTCCCTCGCAGCGCCAGCTGCGCGTCGGCGAGATGCTGCGCCATGCGCTGGCAGACATCCTGCGCCGCGACGAGATCCGGGACGCCGATCTCGCAGGTGTGTCTGTGACCATCACCCAGATCGTGCCATCGCCCGACATGCGCCACGCCGCTGTCTACTGCGAACCGCTGGGCGGTGAGAAAGCCAAGGAAGTGATTGCGGCACTCAATCGTCACAAGGGATTCCTCCGCGGCGAGATGGGTCGTCTCATTGCGCTCAAATTCACGCCGGAGCTGCGCTTCATGGAGGACGAATCTTTTGCCGAGGCGCAGAAGATCGAGACCATCCTGAAATCGCCCGCCGTGCAGCGCGACCTGTCGGCGCCGTCCGCGGACGATCCCGAGGACAGTTAACCCGCGCCCGGTCTGGCACGGGGGTTGCGATCCCCCCGTCCCATGACCCTGCTCGACCCATCCGTCCCGCTTCGGATCAAAGCGGCCCCCGCGCGCCGCGCGCCCGGCGCGAATTGGTATGTCCTTCGCCGCCTGATCCGGAAGGAGAAGCTCGAAAAGGTGTTCGTCGAGCGCCTGACCGAGCCGCTGCACCTCAACCTGCTGTCGCTCTTCGTGGCCCTGTTCGGCAGCTACCGCATGAAGGTCGCTTTCGACCTCGTCGTGCGCCAGCAATACGCCTTTCCGATCCTTTACGCAGCCGATGCCGCCAGACGCTATGGATACAAGACGGTCACGCTGGTCGAGCTCGGCGTCGCCTCCGGCGCCGGCCTGCTCACCATGTGCCGCATAGCCGAGCGCACCACGCGCGCCACCGGAATCGAGTTCCGCATCGTCGGCTTCGACGGCGGCAAGGGCATGCCCGAGGCGATCGACTATCGCGACCTGCCGGAGCACTTCCAGGCCGGCGATTTTCCCATGATGGAT
>DATEZM010000309.1:0-8308 GCA_035255625.1 Rhizomicrobium sp.
GGCGCAACTTTTCAGCCGGTCGGCGGCCTGTGGCGTCAGCATGATGTGGTCGATCCGGATGCCGTTGTTGCCGTCGAATGACCCGGCGAAGTAGTCCCAGAATGTGTATTGATGCGGCTCGCCGTTGCAGGCACGAAACGCGTCGGTGTAGCCGAGATTCGACAGCTTTCTGAAATTGGCCCGCGACTCCGGCTGATAGAGCGCGTCCTTCATCCAGTTCTTGGGATTCTTGCAGTCCTCCGGCATGGGGATGATGTTGTAATCGCCCATAAGTGCGGCCGGTTCTTCGCTGGCCAGCAGGTCCTTGGCGCGCTTGTTAAGTCTCTCGTGCCAGGCAAGCTTGTAAGTGAACTTGTCGGTCCCGACAGGATTGCCGTTCGGTGCATAGATCGACGCGATGCGGATCGCACCCTTGTCGCCCGGTATGATGGCTTCCATGTACCGCGAATGGTTGTCGGCATCATCGCCGGGAAGGCGCGGTGTGACGTCTTCCATCGGTCGCTTCGAGAGTATGGCGACGCCATTGTAGCTCTTTTGTCCGTGCACGGCGCAGTTGTATCCCAGCGTTTCGATCGGCTCGCGCGGAAATTGCTCGTCTTGGCATTTCAATTCCTGGAGGCACACGACATCGGGCCGCGCCTCCTGGAGCCACGCGACAGCCGCATCGATGCGGGTGCGGATCGAATTGACGTTCCATGTCGCGATCTTCATTGGGTGCAGCTTCTCACGAACCGGCCGACACCGTCGACCCGGCCGGCGCTCAGAATATCAATCGCCGAGATCGCTAGATACGAGCCCAACCTTCTCGGCCGAGTGCTTCCATCGGCCTGAAGCGGGTTTTGTAAGCCATCTTGTCGCTGCCTTCGACCCAATAGCCCAGATAGACGTGCGGCAGACCGCGGCTTTTTGCGTCTCGGATGTGGTCGAGGATCATGTAACTGCCCAGGCTGCGCGCATCCTCGCCGGGGTGAAAGAAGCTGTAGACCATGGATTCGCCGTCCCGCAGCACATCGGTCAGCGCACAAGCGATCAGAGCGCCTGGCTTTCCGTCATTTGACGGACGGCGGTATTCGATGATCTGGGTGTCGACCGGTGTCTCCTCGACCATTGCGACGTAGTCGAACAATCCCATGTCCGACATGCCGCCGCCGGCGTGACGCGAGTCGAGATAGGTTCTCAGGAGCGCGAACTGCTCGCGCGTGGCCTCGGCCACCACTTCGCTGCGCACAATGTCGGCGTTGCGCTTCTCGACTCGTCTAAAGTTCCGCGAAGTTTCGAACTGATCGACCAGTATCCGGACGGAGACGCACGCTGAACAGCCGTCACAGGCTGGGCGGTAGGCGATCGACTGACTGCGGCGAAACCCGGAATGGGTGAGCGCCTCGCTGAGCGGCTGGGCGAATGTGCCGGAAAGACGGGCGAAGACCTTGCGCTCAACGCGACCGGGCAAGTAAGGGCAGGGCCCGCCAGGCGTAAGAAAAAACTGAGGAACGCGTGCGGTGTGCTGCTCGGTCACGTATTAACCCGCCTTCCTATCAGCCGAATTATGACAACAGTTCGGCCAGCCGCGCCAGTATCTCTCTCGATTACAGTTGATGACCTGGCGGCGCTTCCCTCAACGATTCTGTGGTGGCTATGAGCTGCGGCGCGATCTCGGCGATGCTGTGCGCGCGAAATAAACAACGATGCTGCGTTTCGCGGCGGCGATGTCGATGAGCCATATGAGCGCGCAGAAGGCCATCGCTGTCTTGCCGAAATTGGGGTATGGCCTCTAGCTCTCCCTGACAGTCGATATGACCGCGGTTCTTGATTCGCTTGATGACGGCCGCGCCGTCCGCTGGCCATGGCCCTTGATTGCGCCCAATTACCCGATAGACGGCTGAGCGGCCTTTTCGCCGCGCTATGCCTCGCTTAGCCTTCGAACAGGGCTAGAATCTCGCTTAACCGAGTGTGAAATGCCATGAGCTTCGATACGCGCGCTTTCCGCAACGCCTTGGGCTGCTACCCGACCGGCGTGGCGGTGATAACGACCGAAGTCAGTGCTAACCACCATATGGGGATCACCGTGAATTCCTTCACGTCGGTGTCGCTCGATCCGCCGCTGGTGCTGTGGTGTCTGGATCGGAAATCGGATCGTTATCACGCGTTTACCAAGGCAATCGGCTATACGGTGAGCATTCTGGGTACGGCCCACAGGAATGTCTCGTCGCGCCTTGCCGGCCGGGGCAACCACAGTCTCGACGGCATCGCACTGCTCGCGACCGAACTCGGACCACCCGCCTTGGCCGACGCGCTCGCCGTCTTTGAATGTTCCGCCGAAGCCATACACGACGCCGGTGACCATGCGATCCTGATCGGTAGGGTAATTCGCTTCGCTTGCCGGCAAGGCGAGCCACCACTTGTTTTTTTCGGTGGCCGCTACGGCGCGTTGGCGCAAGCCCTCGACCTCTAACAGGGGCCTGTGGTTCGGATTGCTGATCCAGTCTGCTCAGGCGCTTGGCGCGACCTGAGATTGGCAGTGCACAACCCTCGGTGGCGTTTTAGCGCGTTGACAGCCGGAACCGCGGAAAAACTCGTCTATTGGCCTTGCAAGATAATATAACGCGACTTATATTATCACGCGTTATGACACTGAGCAGATGCAGCAATCCTTCGACCGCGATCTTCTGATCGTCCTGTACGATGTAGCGCGCACGCTGCGCACCCGCTTCGACCAGAAGGCGCGGGCGACGCACGCAATGACGCGCGCTCAGTGGATCATCCTATCGCGTCTAGAACGCCAGCCGGGCATGTCGCAGAACGAGATGGCGGCGATCTGCGAGGTCGAGCCGATCACAGTCGCGAGGCTGGTTGATCGCCTTGAAGCACGAGGCCTCGTGGAGCGGCGCGGTGATCCTTCAGATCGACGCATTCGCCGGCTGCATCTGCTGCCGGCTGCCGAGCCCATCCTGGAAACCATCCACAGCGCTCGCAACTACATGTATGACCGCGTTACCGCCGGCCTCGATGAAAAGACCCGCGAGGCGCTTATCGATGGGTTGCTGGTGATCAAAGAAAATTTGGCAAACGAGGCCCTCGGCGCGGACGCGCTTGCGCAGGCCGGAGAATAGGAAGCGTTGATATGTCAGCGATGAGAACAGATTCGGCCGAATATGCGGCCCCCGGCCTCGGTTCGCGCGTGCGCGATTGGTCGGCTTCGGTCTGGGCCGACAAGGCACGCTTGCGTCGTATCGCAGTGTATTGGGGCGTCGGTCTGGTCGCTGCGATCGCGCTGGGGTTTTACCTGACGGGCGGACGCTATGTGACGACCGACGACGCTTACGTCCACGCCGCGAAGCTGATGGTCTCGACCGACGTGTCAGGACTGGTGAAGGACGTCGATGTCCGCGAGGGTCAGGCGGTCCGCAAAGGCGACGTGCTGTTCCAGCTCGACCAGCGGCCGTTCCAGATCGCGCTCGCGACTGCGAAGGCAAACCTGGCGCAAGCGACGCAGAACGTCGAGGGTACCAAGGCACAGTATCGCTCGATCTTGGGGCAGATCGCCTCGCAGCAGGCGACCGTTAATCTCGACGCCATCACCTTTGGGCGCTACCAGGCACTGGCCCGGCAGAACGCCATTGCCGGCACGACGCTCGACCAGGCGCGCGGGGCGCTGCAAAGCGCCCAGGCCATGGTCGTCTCGCTGCAGCAGCAGGCGCGCCAGACGCTGGCCCAGCTCAACGGCAATCCCGATCTTCCCGACGCCGAGGCGCCCGCCTATCTGAGCGCGCAAGCCGCGGTTGCGGAGGCCCAGCGCCAGCTCGACCACACTGTGGTGCGCGCACCGTTTGACGGCGTCGTCGGCGAAGTGGATTCACTTCAACCGGGCACGCTCGTCATCTCCGCCATGTCGGCTTTCACGACCACCAGCGCCGTCGGTCTGGTGTCATCCAAGGATCTGTGGATCGGCGCCAGCATGAAAGAGACCGATCTCACCTATGTGCGCGACGGCAACCCCGTCGACATCTCGGTCGATACCTATCCGAGCTGTTCGTGGACCGGAACGGTCGGCGCGGTCGCGGCCGCGTCCGATAGCGCCTTCTCGCCGCTTCCGTCCGAGAATGGCAGCGGCAACTGGGTGAAAGTCGTCCAACGCATCCCGACGCGCGTCAAAATCACCGGCACAACCTGCCCGGGCGTGTCGTTGAGCGATGGCATGAGTGCGACGGTCTCGATCGATACCGGTCACCGCCGCTGGTACCGGATGATCAACGGATAGAGCGCGATGTCGGCCCACGCAGCACCGATTGGCCACTCGGCGGATTCTTACGATAGCAAGATGGCGCTCTGGATCGTGCTCGCCTCGTCTATGGCGGGAACGCTCATGCAGGCGCTCGACTCAACGATCGCAAACGTCGCGTTGCCCTACATGCAGGGCGAACTCTCCGCGTCGCGCGATCAGATCACCTGGGTGCTGACATCGTACATCGTCGCTGCTGCCATCATGACCGCGCCGGTCGGCTGGATCGCGTCGCGGTTCGGCAAGCGCAACTTCCTGATCGTGTGCCTGACCGGTTTCACCGTCACCTCCATGATGTGCGGCGCGGCGCAGTCGCTCAATCAGATGATCCTGTTCCGCCTGATGCAAGGCGCGTTCGGCGCCGGTCTGTCGCCGCTCAGCCAGGCCGTGATGCTCGATCTCTACCCGCCGCACAAGCGCGGCAACATCATGGCGATCTGGGGCATGGGCGTGATGCTGGGCCCGATTCTCGGGCCGACGCTCGGTGGCTATCTGACCGAGGCCTATAGCTGGCGCTGGGTGTTCTACGTCAACGTGCCCTTCGGCGTCGCCGCGATCACCGGCATCTGGCTCTTCTTCAAGGACAGTTCGCGCAACAGCGGTCTGCGGTTCGATTGGTTTGGCTTCGCCGCGCTCGGCGTCGGGCTCGCAGCACTCCAGCTCGTTCTAGATCGCGGCACAGGGCAGGGCTGGTTTGGTTCGGGCGAAATCATCGCCGAAGCCCTCGTGGCTGGCGTCGGCATATATCTTTTCCTCGCCCATATGATGACCTCATCCAAGCCGTTCATCCCGCCGGGAATCTTCAAGGATCGCAATTTCCTGTTCGGCCTAGTCCTTATGTTCGCAATCGGCGCCGTTCTGCTCGCAAGTTCTGCGTTGCTGCCACCCTTTTTGCAAAATCTCGCCGGCTACAGCGTCTATCAGACCGGCATGCTTATGGCGCCGCGCGGCCTGGGCACCATGTTCGCGATGATGTTCGCCGGCCGCATGGCGATTCGCTACGATCCGCGCATCTTGATGACGATCGGCAGCGCTCTGCTGCTGTGGTCGATGTGGGAGATGTCCGGCTGGACACCTCAGATCGACGATTGGACGCTTATCGATGTGACTTTCATCCAGGGTATCGGCATGGGTTTCGTATTCGTGCCGATGAATCTCACTGCGTTCGCCACACTCGCGCCGCAATTCCGGACCGATGGGACAGCACTGACCAATCTAATGCGCAACATCGGCAGCGCGATCGGTGTCAGCGTGACGACATCGGTGCTCGGAGACAGCGTGCAGGTGTCACACGCGTTGCTCAGCCAGTACGCCTCGGCATTCAACCGCGCGCTGGGAGTCAACGGTCCGTCGCTGATGATGAGCCCTCAGATTCCGTTTGGATTGCAGAACCTGAACAATATGATCGAATATCGGGCGCAAGTGATCGGCTTTCAGAACGACTTCCTGTTCATGTTCTATGTCAGCCTTCCAACCATTTTCGTAATCTGGCTGATGAAGCGACCCTCATTTCAGCCCGGCGTGCCAGGGCCGGCCGCGGAGGTGATGGAGTAATGCGTGTTGCATTCATTGGGCTGGGCGTCATGGGATATCCGGTGGCTGGCCATCTGAAGAAAGCGGGCCACGACCTGACGGTCTTCAATCGCACGGCATCGAGAGCCGAGCGGTGGGTGGAGGAATATGGCGGCGTATCCGCGCCGACGCCGGCTGAGGCGGCGGCCAACGCCGATGTCGTTTTCACCTGTGTGGGCCGCGACGACGACGTGAGAGAAGTGGCGGTCGGCCGCCACGGCGCCTTTGTCACCATGCGGCGCGATGCGGTCTTCATCGACCACACGACGGCTTCCGCCGGTCTCGCGCGCGAGCTTTGCGAGGAAGCGCATCGCCGCGGCATGCATTTTCTCGACGCACCGGTCTCTGGGGGAGAGCAGGGCGCAAAGAACGGCAAATTGACCATCATGTGCGGCGGCAGCGCCGCCGCCTATGCCAAAGCCGAACCGGTGATGTCGGTCTATGCACGCCAATGCCAGCTGATGGGCGAGGCCGGGGCCGGCCAGCTGACCAAGATGGTCAACCAGATCTGCATCGCCGGTCTTGTCCAAGCGCTGTCGGAAGGGATGAGTTTTGCGCGCGGTGCAGGGCTCGATCCCCGTGCCGTCGTCGAGGTTATTTCCAAAGGCGCGGCTCAATCCTGGCAGATGGAAAATCGCCACGAAACCATGCTCTTGGGACAGTTTCGACACGGATTCGCCGTAGAGTGGATGCGTAAGGACCTTGCGATCTGCCTGGACGAAGCGCGACGGAACGGAACGACGCTCCCCGTTACAGCTCTGGTGGATCAGTTCTACGCGGAAGTGGAGCAGATGGGCGGCAAGCGTTGGGACACATCGAGCCTCTTCGCGCGGCAGGAAGTCCAGCGGAAGAAGGATTGATGGATAGCGCAAACGCGTCAGCGGGACCGTTGCGTCCGCGGGCCTATCACCACGGCGATCTACGCAACGCGCTACTGGAATCCGCACGCAAGATTCTCGAGGAAGAGACCTTGGCGCAGCTGAGTTTGCGCGCGGTTGCTCGCCGCGCGGGCGTGAGCCACGCGGCGCCCTATCGACACTTTCCCAACCACGAGTCCCTGCTGGTCGAACTCGCCAAAGAGGGGTTCGTTGAGCTGCGCAACGAGCTTCGCGATTCCGTCAATTCCGGTGATGCCGAATCGGACCGCATCGCTAAGATCGGTGCGGCGTACATGCGGTTCGTCGTCCGGCGCCCCGAATTGACCAGCCTGATGTTCGGTCCACAGCTCCCAAATCGCGATGCGTTCCCCGAACTTGCTGCCGCTGCCGACGCGATTGGTGGCGAGATAGGCGCGGCACTTCACGATTCGGCGCTAGGTCTGTCGGTGTGGGCCGCCGTCCACGGGCTGGCGATGCTCATTCTGCGAAATGTGATCGATCTGGGACAGCGAAAATCCGGTCTGGACGTGCTCCCTTCGCGCGCCGAAATCATCCTCCGCAGCCTGTTTTCGACCAAACGGGACTGATCTAGATTGTTCTGGCCTTGCGCAGTTCCGCTATTGGCTCTTGAGGAGCCGCGCGGCATCACAGGCGAAATAGGTAAGGATTCCGTTCGCACCCGCTCGCTTGAACGCCATCAGGCTCTCTAGAATCACGCGGTCGCGCTCTATCCAGCCGCGTTCGATCGCCGCCATCAGCATCGAATACTCGCCCGACACCTGATAAGCGAAGGTCGGCATGCCGAACGTATCCTTCACGCGGCGCACCAGATCAAGATATGGCATGCCGGGTTTGACCATTACCATGTCTGCGCCTTCGGCAATGTCGAGCGCAACCTCTCGCAGTGCCTCGTCGCCATTCGCCGGATCCATCTGATAGGTCCGCTTGTCGCCGATCAGTGCCTTGGCGGAGCCGACCGCGTCGCGGAATGGCCCATAGAATGCGGACGCATATTTCGCCGCGTAGGCCATGATGAGTGTGTCCCTGAAACCATTCTTTTCCAGCGCCGAGCGAATGGCGCCGACTCGTCCATCCATCATGTCCGACGGGGCGATGATATTGCAGCCCGCCTCCGTCTGTACGAGTGCCTGTCGAACGAGAATCTCAAGTGTCGCGTCGTTGTCGACATTGGAATTGTTGCCGTCCATCACGCCATCATGGCCGTGGCTGGTGTAGGGATCGAGCGCAACGTCGCACAGTATGCCGACCTCGGGCACAGCCTTTTTCAGCGCTCGCGTGGCGCGGCAGACCAGATTGTTTGCGTTCGCCGACTCCCTTCCGTCCGGCGTCTTTAGCGCGGGATCGGTATAAGGAAACAGCGCGATGACCGGGATGCCGAGTTTGGCGGCGGCTTCCCCAGCTTGCGGAAGCAGATCTACCGACAGGCGGTCTACGCCAGGCATGGACGGTACGGCCTCGCGTCGTTTCTCGCCGTCCAGGACAAAGATTGGCCAGATGAAATCCGACGCCGAAAGCCTGTTCTCGGCAACAAGCTTTCGTGTCCAGTCGTGCCGGCGCA
>DATEZM010000310.1:0-3044 GCA_035255625.1 Rhizomicrobium sp.
GTCGAGTTCGAGGACTCCGAGCATGAGATCCTGATGGAGAACGACTCCATCCGCGACCGCTTCTGGAAGGCGTTCAGCGAATTCACCGCGGCGAACAATATCTAAGGCGCGCCGACCGTCCAGGCGCCGAACCCGTACGCCGCGATGCCGTAAAGCGCGAGCAGCCCTGCCACATGCACGCGTTTGTTCGCCGTCCACGCCAGCAGCGCAAAAAGTCCGACGCTTACGAGATCGAGCGCCCAGAAGACCAACCACGCGGTCAAACCTAGCACGACACTGCGATGAATCAGGAACAGATGCGCCTGCGCTCGCACCGAATCGCCGATGAAGGAGATGATGAGGATGCCGAACAGATAGCCACGATTCTCCAAATAGGTCTGCCACATATCGAGGCCACGTTCCGGGACCTCGTCCGGCAGAACGGCGAAGGCGGCCAGAGCGCCCGTGCTGGACACGGAGACCAGCAGGACCAGATAGAAAAACGGTATCTGCGCCACGTTCGCATGGGCCCAGATCGAGAAGAACTCGCTGAGCACGAGCAGAAAAACGTATCCGGCGGCAAGCAGCGGCACGGAGCTCCACGTCACTCGCCGGCGCGCGACGATCAGCCGGTGCAGGCTCATCAACAGATCGCTGAGTGCGATCGCCAATACAATGGTCACGAAAGCGGCGATGTAACCAAACAGTTCGGGGTTGCGGAGCTCCGTCATCAGGCGTTGAGCAGCTCCAGCGCCGCGGCGTGAATACGCCGATCGCCCGCGGCGAGCACCTGACCGCCGGCCGAACAGTCGCCGCCCTGCCAGTTGGTGATGATGCCGCCGGCACCCTCGATCAGGGGGATCAAGGCCGCGACATCCCAGCGATTGAACGTGGTCTCCACGATCACGTCGCAGAAGCCGAGCGCCGTGGTGGCGAAGATGTAGCAGTCGCCGCCCCAGCGGGTCATGCGCACTTCCTTCTGCACGCGGCGGAAGGCGGGCCATTCGCCGGGTTGATGATAGGCGTCGGGGTGGGTGGCGCAGAGGATCGCGTCGGACAGCTTTTCGCAGGATCGAACCTTCAGCGGCACGGTCGCGCCCTTGAAGTGCAGATGCGCCTCGCCATTGGCGCCGACGAAGCGTTCGCCGATCCAGGGTTGGTCGAGCACGCCAAGGACCGGTTTCAGATCGTCCTCCAGCGCGATCAGCGAACCCCACTCATGGCGGCCATTGATAAAGGCGCGCGTGCCGTCCACCGGATCGAGCACCCAGCGCAGCGAGTTCTTGCCCTTCTTCTCGCCGAACTCCTCGCCCAGAATGCCGTCGTCGGGACGCTCGGCATCGATGATGGCGCGAATAGCTTTTTCCGCGTTCTTGTCGGCCTCGGTGACCGGATCGAAGATCGGCTGGCCGTTGACCATCATCGGCTTGTTCGCGACATCGATGCGCTGGCGGAAATATGGGCGGATCACTTCACCGGCCGCGTCGGCGAGGCGATGCGCGAAGGCGATGGTGCCGGCGGGAACGGTCATAGGGAAATCCTCGCACCATCCCTATATTGCCATGCAGACGGGAAAAAGGGGTTCGGCCATGAAAAGCGTCGTCGTCACGGGATCGTCCACCGGCATCGGCTGGGGCGTCGCGAAAGTGCTGATTTCCAAGGGTTTTCGCGTGTTCGGCAGCGTCCGCAAGGCGGCCGACGGGGCGCGGCTCCAAAAGGAATTTGGTGCCAATTTCGTGCCGGTCCAGTTCGACGTGACCGACGAGGCAGCGGTGGCCAAAGGCGCCGCCGAAGTGGCCGCCGCGCTGGGCGGCGAGATGCTTGCCGGACTCGTCAACAATGCCGGTATTGCGGTCGCCGGGCCCCTGCTCTTTCTGAAGCTCGACGAATTCCGCCATCAGATCGAGGTCAACCTCACCGGCCAGCTGATCGTGACCCAGGCCTTCGCGCCGCTGATCGGCGCCGACCGCTCGCGCAAGGGCAAGCCGGGTCGGATCGTCATGATCACATCGGTCGGCGGCAAGAACGCCAATCCGTTCATGGGACCCTATTGCGCCTCGAAGTTCGGACTCGAGGGCATGGCTGAGTCGCTGCGCCGCGAGCTGATGATTTATGGCATCGACGTGATCGTGGTGGCGCCCGGCGCGGTGGCGACGCCGATCTGGGACAAGGCCGACCAGGTCGATCCAACGATCTACGCCAACACGCCCTACATGGCATCGCTGCAGAAGGTGAAGGACTACATGCTCGCTCTGGGCCGCAAGGGATTGAAACCCGAAGCGCTGGGCGAGGCGGTCTGGATCGCGCTAACCACGCCGAAGCCGAAGGTCCGCTACACCGTAGCGCCCGATCCATTCCAGAATTTCCTGACAGGCAACCTGCCCAAGCGGATGGTCGACAATCTCGTAGCCGGACGGCTGGGATTGAAGAAAGAAGCCTAGACCGTCTCCGTCCGCGAGGCGCGCTTGCGGTCGTGGGGCGACAGCTGCCGCTTGCGCAGGCGGATCGATTGCGGCGTCACTTCGACGAGTTCGTCGTCCTCGATATAGGCGATGGCCTGTTCCAGCGTCATCGGCACGATGGGCGTCAGCCGCACCGCCTCGTCCTTTGAGGTAGTCCGAATATTGGTGAGCTGCTTGGCCTTCAGCGGATTGACCTCGAGGTCGTTGTCCTTGGCGTTCTGGCCGATGATCATGCCCTGATAGACCTTGGTGCCGGGCACGACAAACAGCTTGCCGCGCTCTTCCAGATACCACAGCGCATAGGCCACCGCTTCGCCGTCGCCGGTCGCGATCAGAACGCCGTTGACGCGGCCCTGGATCGAGCCCTTGTGTGGCGCGTAGGCATGGAACATGCGGTTCATCACGCCCGTGCCGCGGGTGTCGGTGAGGAATTCGCCGTGATAACCGATCAGGCCGCGGCTCGGCGCCAAGAACACGATGCGCGTCTTGCCGGCGCCGGTCGGACGCATATCCTGCATCTCGCCCTTGCGCTGCGAGATCTTGTCGATCACCACGCCGGTGTAGGGATCGTCGACGTCGACGGTGACTTCCTCGATCGGCTCC
>DATEZM010000311.1:0-2155 GCA_035255625.1 Rhizomicrobium sp.
CGAACCATGTGCGTTCTCGCATCTCAAGGCAGTCCCGGCAGCATCGGGACGAACACGACAGGGATCAGGACTTCTTCCGTCACACCTGTCTCGTTTCGGATCATCTTCGTCAATCGTTGAGAAAAGCTTTCCGGCAGACCAAAACCGTCCGATTTCGGAACACTCCCCACCGGCGCGATGAGGATACCACCCGGTTTTAACTGTTCGATAAGGATTGGCGGCACCGCCTCCACCGCGCAGGACAGCAGGATGCGGTCGAACGGCGCCTGTTCCGGCCAGCCCTGGAAGCCGTCGCCGAGCTTGGTTGCGACGTTGTCGAGCTTGAGTGCCTTGAAGCGTTTCTGAGCCTGCTGCAGCAGCGGCTTGTGGCGTTCGATCGTGTAGACGCGGCGGCAGAGCGGCGACAGCACGGCTGCCTGATAGCCTGAGCCGGCGCCGATCTCGAGCACGCGCATCTGCGGTCCGACATCGAGACGCTGCGTCATGTAGGCGACGACGAAAGGCTGGCTGATCGTCTGGCCGCAGGCGATGGGCAGCGCCGAGTTGTCGTAGGCGGCCGCCTCGAACGGCGCATCCACGAAAACGTCGCGCGGCGTGCGCTCGATGGCGCCCAGTACACGGGCATCGCTGATGCCCTGGCCGCGAAGCTCCATGATGAGCTGGATCTGACGCGGATCGGTCATCGCATCGCTCACGCCGTTGGGAAGCGGCCCAGCTTCTGCTTCATCTTTTCCAGCACCTCGAATTCGGTCAGGTTCAGATGCAGCGGCGTCACCGCGATGCGCTTGTGATAGATCGCGTGCAGATCGGTGCCTTCCGGCGGATTGGAGCGCACGCGCTTGAAACCGATCCAGAAATAGGGATTGCCGCGCGCATCGATGCGCCGGTCGAGTGCCGCGGTCTGCAGGTCGCGCTTGCCCTGGGAGCAGATGTCGACGCCTTTGACTTCGGACGGCGGCGCGTCGGGGAAGTTGATGTTCATCAGCACATCTTCCGGCCAGCCGATCTCCACCAGCTTGCGGATCAGCGGCGGCCCCTGGACCTCGCCGCACTCCCAGCGAATCTCGGCGCCTTCGGTCCAGCCATAGGACTGGCTCATCGCGATCGACTTGATGCCGAGCGCGCAGCCTTCCATCGCGCCGGCGATAGTGCCCGAATAGGTGACGTCGTCGGCGATGTTGGAGCCACGGTTGACGCCGGAGAGCACCAGGTCGGGCGCCTTGTCCTTCATCACATGGGCGCAGGCCATCATCACGCAATCGGTCGGCGTGCCGGTGACGGCGAAGCGCTTCTTCTCGATCTCGCGCAGGCGCAGCGGCAGGGTCAGCGTCAGCGAATGCGAGGCGCCGGACTGCTCGGTCTCGGGCGCCACCACCCAGACATCGTCGGAGAGCGCCCGGGCGATCTTCTCGGCCGCGACCAAGCCGGGGGCATGGATACCGTCGTCATTGGTGACCAGGATGCGCATGGGTCTTTCCTAATGGGCTGTACAGCGATTGGAAGCGAATTTCGCGGTTCAAATAGGCGAAACAGATGACAAGCCGCTGATTCCGCGGCGTGATCGCCATGGATAAACGCCCGCCGGCGCCTGGATTCAAGATGTCAAAGAACCTCAAGGAAATGGGAACGAAAGGAGATCGTTCAAGTCCCTGCGACAGTCAGGCGCGGACATAGACCCAGCATTCGCCTCGGCCGGACCGCAGCGGGGCGCGGACGCGCTTGTAGACGTCGGTTTCGTAGACGTCGGCGATGCGCAAATCCTCCGCCATCACCTCCAGCACATGACCCTCGACGATGTCTTCGAGATCGCCGGTCGGATCGATGATGAGGTGCTCCGCCCTGCCGCTGCTGGAGTCCGGATCGGCGATTGTGATCTTGGCGAGCCGGTAGCCCATGACCGCATCCGGAACGCCCGCGATCAGACGGCCGAACAGGCGGCGCTGGATCGCTGCATCGCGCAGCGTGCCGTAGGAGAAGAGACGTTCGCTCACCGCTTCGCGATCTTCTCCAGCCCACCCATATACGGCCGGAGCGCGTCGGGCACGGCGATCGAGCCGTCGGCGTTCTGGTAGTTCTCCAGGATCGCGATCAGGGTGCGGCCGATAGCGAGGCCGGAACCGTTCAGCGTGTGCACCGGACCCTTGTTCTTGCCGTC
>DATEZM010000312.1:0-3490 GCA_035255625.1 Rhizomicrobium sp.
CGTGCCGCGACCGCTCGCAACACCGCGCGTGCATGGTCCATCCCAACTCGCCTTTTGCGCCGGAAAACCCGCAGTGTCGTACACCGCGCAATCGGTCTCCCGGTCGTAAAGTCGATGGCGATCTTCAGATCCGTTATCCGCCGCAACAGCAGCGAAGGTGTTTGCAAGCAGCGCTGTAAGCGCGACCAGGACGCCCCTTTGCATCGGCTCTGCCGTCGCATCAGCAACGGCCCCTCTTTATTCGATTGCCCGCAATCAGCAAAACGCAGACTTCGCGATGCTCCAAGCACCGGCGGCTGATTTTGCAAACGAAGCATTACCGCAGCAATTCGATTTGTCATCGGAAAAGTTTAATAGAAGGACGAGTTCCACCACGAAACTTCGCGGCCGGATTGACCAAGCAAAAAATTCAATGAACTCGGGGGGCGTAGTGTTCGCTAGCGTACGGGAATATGGAACTCGACATTCAATCCTTGTACGAACGAATAGACTCCATACATCTTTCGACGACCTCGCAAACTCTGCTTAGCGAACAAAACCTGTTCCACTTTAGATTGGGGATGAACATGACGAGACTGCTCTTGCCGCTGCCGCGTATTGCGGCACACAAGTCGGGGAACAATCGAAATGCCAAGAGCGATTATCTTCGCCGCAGCACTTCTGGCCGGGAGTACCGCAAGTTCAGCACAAACGCCGCCGTCTGCTAGACCAGCGAAAGACTTCCAGCTCGTGACGCCTCCGCGATTCGCGTCCTTGGTCGACGTCTCGCTCATCCGACGACAGATTGCTGACCCCCGTAGCGACATCGCAATTTGCACCAACCTCGCGGCGTCGCGCGCGCTGGGGGCAAAGGCTATGGGTGCGAGCTATGCCGCACAGAATCGCGTTCTCGACACGGCCTTTGTGCTGTGCATGGCCGGGCCCAGTATCCCGGATTGAGCGTCAGATGTCAGCCTCGACACGCAGGCGTTCGATCTTGTCGGGCGCGCCGCTGATCTGGCCGTTGTTGTGCCCGCCGCCCTTCTTGATGGCGTCGACGTGATCCATGCCCTCGATCACTTCGCCCCAGATCGAGTACTGTCGGTCGAGCCAAGGTGCGGCGCCGAAGCAGATGAAGAATTGGCTGTTGGCGCTGTTGGGATTGTTCGTCCGCGCCGCAGAAACCGTCCCACGCTTGTGCTTTTCGTCGGAGAACTCCGCCTTGAGATCCGGTAAATCGGAACCACCCGAGCCAGTTCCTGTCGGGTCGCCCGTTTGCGCCATGAAATCTGGAATGACACGGTGGAATACGACGCCATCATAGAACCCACGGCGTGTAAGTTCCTTGATCCGCGCAACATGGATGGGCGCGAGATCCGGTCGGAGGGCGATCGTCACGGGCCCCGACTTCAAATTCATGATCAGCGTATTTTCCTTGTCGCGGGCCATCAGCGTCTTGCCTGTTCCTTGCAGCGTTTCACGAGTAGATCAGCGACATAGGGCGTTGTGAAATGCCTCACATCGCCGCCGAGCATGGCGATTTCCTTGACAAGCCGCGATGCGATCGCCTGGTGGCGCGGGTCGGCCATCAGGAAGACGGTTTCGATCTCCGGATCGAGGCGCTGATTCATTGCCACCATCTGAAATTCGTATTCGAAATCGGAGAAGGCGCGCAGGCCCCGCACGACCATGCTGGCGCCAACCTCGCGCGCGAATTCCACTTGCAGTTTATTGGCGAACGGAATGACATCTATCACCGCGGTATCTTTGGCCAGAGCTTGTGCTTCGTGGCGCCACATCGCCGCGCGTTCCTCTAGCGAGAACATGGGCGCCTTTCCGGTGCCTGTCGCCAGTCCGATCACAAGCCGGTCGACAAGCTTCAGGGCGCGCTTAACGATATCCAGGTGGCCGAGTGTCACCGGATCGAAGGATCCCGGATAAAGGCCGACGCGCGGTCGCCTGGTCATTTCTGCCACGTCACTCGCTCCCTTCGCCGGAGACATCTTCTATCCGCTCGACCGACACCACCCGCTCGCCGTCGCCGACCCGGAACACGGTGACGCCACCAGATCCCCTGCCCTGCGCGCTGATCGACGCGACGGGGACGCGAATAGTCTGTCCCTGATTGGAAATAAGCATCAGGTCGTCGCTGTCCTCGACCGGGAAGCCGGCAACGATGGCCGTACTCTTCTTCATCGCCCAGATGCCCTGCGCGCCACGTCCCATCACACGGTATTCGTAGGAACTCGTTCGCTTACCGAAGCCGCTCTCGGAAACGGCCAACACAAATTGCTCGCGAGCGCCGAGCTCGGCATAGCGTTCGGTCGTGAGCGCGATTTCCTCGCGGCTCTCGTCGCTGTCCTCGGTTGTGTCGTCCGCCGAAGGCTCTGGCTCTCCTTCCTCACCAAGCGCCGCACGCCGTGTCGCTCGTGACTGCTTCAAGTACGCGGAGGCTTCGGCCGGAGTAACGTCTGTGTGTCTAAGCAGCGAGAGGCTTACCACTTCATCGCCGGACGCAAGCTTGATGCCCCGCACCCCGGTCGAGGCCCTGCTCGCGAAGACGCGCAAATCCGATATGTGGAAGCGGATGCATTTGCCATTGTGCGTGGTCAGCAGCACATCGTCGCCATCGGTGCAGGTCTGCACGCCGACAATGCCATCGCCGTCCGCCAGCTTCATCGCGATCTTGCCGTTGCGGTTGATGCTGACGAAGTCCGAGAGCTCGTTCCTCCGAACATCGCCGGACTTTGTCGCAAAGATGATATTGAGCTTTTCCCACTGCGCCTCGTCCTCGGGGAGCGGCAGGATTTTCGTAATGCGTTCGCCTTCCGCTAGCGGCAACAAATTCACCATCGCCTTGCCCTTGCCCTGGATACGGGCCTCTGGCAAGCGCCAGACCTTCAGCTTGTAGGCCATTCCGGTCGACGAGAAGAAAACCAGCCAGGCATGCGTATTGGCGACGAAGAGGTTTGTGACGAAGTCCTCTTCGCGCGTCGCCATTCCGGAGCGCCCACGCCCGCCACGGCCCTGCACACGGTATTCATCAAGCGGCGTCCGCTTGATGTAGCCGGCGTGCGTAACCGTGACCGCGACATCCTCGCGCTCGATCAGTGCTTCGTCCTCGACCTCGACATCGGCGTCGACCAACTCTGTCTTGCGCGGCGTCGCGAACTCCTCGCGGATCGCCGTCAGTTCCTGCCGCACGATCTCAAGCACCCGTGGCCGTGAGCGCAGGATATCGAGATAATCGGCGATGGCATCGGCAAGTTTCTTGACCTCGTCGCCGATTTCGTCTCGCCCCAGTGCCGTCAGCCGCTGAAGACGAATGTCGAGGATCGCTTTGGCCTGTTCCTCCGAAAGTCGAATGGTACCGTCGGACTGAATCAGATGCCTGGGATCGGCGATCAGCTTGATCAGCGGCTCGACGTCGCGCGCCGGCCAGTCGCGCGCCATCAACTGCTCGCGCGCCGTCCCCGCGTCCGCCGCGCCACGGATCAGGGCGATGACCTCG
>DATEZM010000313.1:0-9496 GCA_035255625.1 Rhizomicrobium sp.
CGCGCCGCCGACATCGCGATCACCATCGATGCCGAGGAAGCCGAGCGGCTCGATCTGATGCTCGACCTGTTCGAGGCATTCGGCGCGACGCCGGAGCTCAGCGGCTGGAACGGTCTGGGTCTCGCCGTCCAGGCCTATCAAAAGCGCGCCATGCCGGTTCTGGCCTGGCTGGTCGATCTGGCACGCCGCCAGGACCGGCGTATTCCCGTCCGCCTCGTCAAAGGCGCCTATTGGGACAGCGAGATCAAGCGCGGCCAGGAGCTCGGCCTCGACGACTATCCTGTTTTCACGCGCAAGGCGGCGACCGACACATCCTATCTTGCCTGCGCCCGCGCCATGCTCGCCGCCGGACCGGCGCTCTATCCGCAATTCGCCACCCACAACGCCCATTCGCTCGCCGCGATCGACACGCTGGCGGCGGGCCGGCGCGATTTCGAATATCAGCGGCTGCATGGCATGGGCGAGGCGCTACACGAGATTCACCGTGCGATGGGCGGCGTGCCGACGCGCATCTATGCACCGGTCGGAAGTCACGAGGATCTTCTCGCTTATCTCGTGCGTCGCCTGCTCGAGAACGGCGCCAACACGTCTTTCGTGAACCGTCTCGCCGACGCCGAGGCGCCGCTCGACGACATCATCGCCGATCCCGTCGTACAGATCCGCGCCGCGCACCCACGCCGCAATCCGAAGATTCCGCTGCCCAAGGATATTCTGGGCGAGCGCCGGAATTCCTCTGGCTTCCTGTGGAGCGATCCCAAGGTCAGCGAGCCGTTGTTGCGCGAGATAGACGTCCTACTCCGTGCGCCGCACAGCGCCGCGCCGGTTATCGACGGCTCAGTGCGTAGTGGGCAATCGGCTGACGTCCGCGGTCCCACCGACCGCCGTCGCGTCGTCGGCACGGTGATCGAGGCGCAGGCCAAGGATGCCCAGGACGCACTGACCAGCGCGCATCGGGCGCAGCCTGAATGGGACGCTGCGGGCGGCAAGGTCCGCGCCGGCATCCTTTTGCGCGCCGCCGATCTGTTCGAGAAGAACCGCGCGCTGCTCATGGCGCTTGCGGTGCGTGAAGCGGGCAAGACCTTGCCCAATGCGCTGGGAGAAGTGCGCGAAGCGGTGGATTTCCTGCGCTACTACGCCGTGCGCGCCGCCGAGCAGTTCGTCGAACCGGTCCGGTTGCCCGGCCCGACCGGCGAATCCAACGAACTCTCGCTGCACGGCCGCGGCGTGTTCGCCTGCATCAGTCCGTGGAATTTTCCGCTCGCGATCTTCACCGGCCAGGTCGCCGGCGCGCTGGCGGCCGGCAACAGCGTGCTGGCCAAGCCCGCCGAACAGACGCCGCTGATCGCTGCCGCGGCGGTCAAGCTGCTGCACGAAGCCGGCGTGCCGCCCTCTGTCCTCAATCTGCTTCCTGGCGACGGACCTCGGATCGGCGAGGTGCTGTTCGCCGACCCGCGCCTCGCCGGCGTCGCCTTCACCGGCTCGACCGACGCGGCCAATGCGATCAATCGCGCGCTCGCCGCGCGTAGCGGCCCGATCGCCACGCTGATCGCCGAGACCGGCGGCCAGAACGCGATGATCGTGGATTCGACGGCGCTGCCCGAACAGGTGGCGCGCGACGCGCTGGCGTCCGCCTTCGACAGTTCCGGCCAGCGCTGTTCGGCGCTGCGCGTGCTGTTCGTGCAGGACGACGTCGCCGACAAGATGCTGAGCATCCTGCTGGGCGCGATGGACGAACTGAAGCTCGGCGATCCGATTCGGCTCGACACCGATATCGGGCCCGTGATCGACGAAGACGCGCGCGCCATGCTCGAACGCCATGTCGCGCGGATGGCGGGCGAGGCAAAACTGTTGCGCAAGCTCGCCGTGCCGGCGGAATTGTCCAATGGCATCTTCTTCCAGCCGCATGCCTTCGAGATCGATTCGCTCGATCGTCTCAAGCGCGAAGTGTTCGGACCCGTCCTGCACGTCATCCGCTATTCCGCCGACAGCCTGGGCAAGGTCTGCGACGCGATCAATGCCACGTCGTTCGGACTCACGCTCGGCGTGCACAGCCGGATCGAGGACACGGCCGATTTCGTCCGCTCGCGCATCCATGCTGGCAACATCTATGTGAACCGCAACCAGATCGGCGCCGTGGTCGGCGTCCAGCCCTTCGGCGGCGAAGGCTTGTCCGGCACCGGCCCCAAGGCCGGCGGCCCGCACTATCTGCCGCGCTTCGCGCTGGAGCGGACCTATACCGTCAACACCGCAGCCGCCGGCGGCAACACGGCGCTGCTGAGTTCGTCGTAGACTTGGATTCTCCGCCGCGGCTGCCGACATTGGCGATGGAAGGACGAACATGGCCAGCGACAATCTTCCGGCGAAACCATCTTCGGCGCATGACATCGACGCCTTCCTCGATCGCGCCGCCAAACTGCCGGCCCTGGCCCAGGCCAAGGGACGGCTGATCTTCGCCATCGACGCGACGATGAGCCGGCAGCCGACCTGGAACCATGCGACCGATATCCAGAGCGACATGTTCGCGGTGGCGGAAGGGATCGGCGGGCTTGCGGTACAACTGGTCTATTTCCGCGGCCGCGGCGAATTCCATGCCAGCGACTGGACGGCGTCCGCAACCGTGCTTGCCAACCGCATGCGCGACGTGACGACACGCAGCGGCTCCACGCAGCTCTGCCGCGTGCTTGAGCACGCCGGCACGGAGGCATCCCGCGCCAAGGTCGGTGCGCTTGTCTATGTCGGCGACGCCTTTGAGGAGGATCCCGACGCGGCTGCCGCGCAGGCCGCAAAGCTCGCACTGCTCGGCGTGCCGGCATTTCTATTCCACGAGGGCGATGATCCGCGCGCGGGGGCGGTATTCCGCGATCTCGCAAGGCTGACGAACGGGGTCTATGCGCGTTTTGATTCCGGCGCCGCCCGGCAGTTGCGCGATCTTTTGATGGCGGCGGCCATCTATGCCACCGGCGGCGCCGTTGCTTTGCGCGAGCATGCGCGGAAGAAGGGTGGCGAATTTCTTCGCATCGCCGCTTCGATGGGCCGCAAGTAGATGGGCGAGTTCCTGCTGGGTGCGGTCGTCTTGGTCCTGCTGATCCTGCTGGTCCCGCGGCTGCGCGTCTTCTTCGACGCCAATCCGCCGGCGCTGGCGAAAGTGCTGCGCTATGCCGGCGCCGCCATGCTCGCCACGATGGGCGTCGGATTGTTCCTCATAGAACGCCCGGCGGTCGGCGTGTTCGTCCTGAGCGCCGCCTGGGGCTTGTTTACGGGCGGACACGCCTGGCCGCATTTTGGGAAATTGGGCGGATCCGGATCTTCGAGCGGTCGGCAATCCAGCGTCCGAACGGCGTGGCTGGAAATGGAACTCGATCACGACAGCGGCGAGATGCGCGGCACGGTTCTGCAAGGCTCATATGCGGGCCGGCGCCTCGATCAGCTCGGTCGCGATGCGCTGGCCGAACTGTACGCGAACGCCCCTGACCCGGAAACCAAACGCCTTCTCGAGGCCTGGTTCGAGCGCGCGCACGGCGCCGATTGGCGCGATGTCTACGAGAAATCCGAACAGCCGCCGCCACGCGCCGCGGCCGGCATGACACGCGCCGAAGCCTTGAAAGTGCTCGGATTGAAGGACGGTGCCAGCGCCGATGAAATCCGCGCGGCGCACCGCAGGCTGATGGTCCAGAACCATCCCGATCGCGGCGGCACGGACTATCTGGCCTCTAAGATAAACGAGGCGAAGGACGTCCTTCTGGAATGATCCTTCTGGGCCGTCGATACGCTGCGGCTGTCGACCGCTTGCACCTCAGGATGACGACGCGAAACATGGTGTCGTCATCCTGAGGTGCGAGGACGAAGTCCGAGCCTCGAAGGATCAACGCGACGACGCCAGCACGGTGAAGCAGGTCTGGCCGCGCTGGGTCAGGCGCGAGCACACTTCGCGGGCTTCGCGCTCGACGAACGGGCCGAAGCGGGCGCGGTAGAGCGTATGCCCGTCGACGCCGGTGAACGGCATGACGATGCGGGCCGCCTGGCCCAGGATGTCCATCGACTTCTCGGCATAGGACGCGAGCTGGCCGCGCGCCTGGTTGACGTCGGCGAAGGCGCCGATCTGGATCGTCCAGGCCCTGGGTCCCATCACCACCGGCGTGCCGGCGTCGCCGATATCGCCTTCGCCGTCGTCGTCGCGCTGGCGCAGCTTCGCAGGCTTGGCGACGGGCGCGATGGTCGCGACCATTTGCGGCTTCGGCTTCACCACCGGCATATCAGCCGCGGCGACGAGGATTGGCTTCGGTCTGGGATGCGGCGCGTTGGCGACGCGGATCGGCTTGAACGCAGCGGCCGGGGCAGGGTGCGCCGCCGGCATCTGCACGGCAGGCTGGGCCGCTGCCATGCGAGGCGGTGGCGTATAGATGGGCGGCGGTGCGGCCTGCGCAACCGGCGCCGTGGCCGGCCGGGGCGGCGGCGGCGCGGCGATCACGTTCGCGTCGTCGTCCTGATCGCCGGTGGTAGCGGCGGACTCCGCAGCATCTTCATCGTCGCTGGCCATCGGCGCGACGTCGAGGCTCGCCACGACCGCCGGCGGTGCGGCCATGGCCACGTTGCGCCACGGCACGCCGGCATGGGCGACCAGCGTCGGGTTGTCGGCAATGCGCGTGAAGGCAGCGTCGAGCAGCTGAACCATTTCCATGTCGCGCCGGTGCGCGGTGCGGCCGCCCATCACCACGCCGATCACATGCTCGCCGTTGCGCACCACCGATGAGACGAGGTTGAAGCCCGACATGCCGGTGTAGCCGGTCTTGATGCCATCGGCGCCTTCATATCGCCCGATCAGGTTGTCATGCGTGACGTAGTTCACGCCGCGAAAGGTGAAGCCGGGCGTCGCGAAATAGGGGAAATATTGCGGGAAGTCGTAGGCGAGGTGCCGGGCAAGGATCAGAAGATCGCTCGCCGTCGTGATCTGAAGCGGATCGGGCAGGCCGGACGCGTTGTGGTAGAATGTGTCGCGCATGCCGAGCGATCGCGCCTTGGAGGTCATGAGCTCGGCGAAATGGCCTTCGGTGCCGCCGAGCGATTCGGCAATCGCCACCGCGACGTCGTTGGCCGAGCGCACCACGATGGCCTTGATCGCGGTATCCACCGGAATCATGTCGCCGGCATAGAGGTGCAGATTGGTCGGATGCTGGGTCGCCGCATGCTCCGAGATCGGCAGCATGGTCTGCATGTTGACGTCGCCGCGCTTCAGCGACTCGAACAGCAGATACAGGGTCATCATCTTGGTTAGCGAGGCCGGATGGCGCTCGGCGGAGGCATTGCGTGCGTAGAGCACGCGGCCGGTCTCGCCATCGGCGATCAAGGCGGCGTCTTTGACCGGGTCGGTCGCCCCGGCGGCGATCGGAATGCGCGCACGGCCGCCGCGGTGATGATGTCCGCGGGCAAAAACGGGGCCGGTCCCCGCCAGCAGGGCCAGACCGAAAACGCCTGCACAGAACAGCGTTCGCACGAGCACGCCAACAGAGGCGCGCGGCTGTTCAAGCATCACAGCCCCACTTCGTCGGTATCGGTGCCCCAAACAGACTCGATAGAACCAAATCGGAGCTCCCGCCGCAATCGGAATCAAGGTAGTAACGCCTCATTTACGAAGCGTTAACGCTCCGGTCCATAAGGGATTTTCCCGATCCCTTGGGAACTTTTGGTGCACTGCAACATAGTCCTTGACATCGGGTGTGCTGCACCGCATATAAGTCATGTTGCACCGCAATAGGCCATTGGCCGCGACGACGGTGCCTGATGAACCTTACGAGGAGCAACGACAATGGCAAAGACCAAGACGGCCGGCGACAAGATCGAAGCCACGGCCGAGACCTTCGAAACCGCATTCAAGACCGGCACCGAGGCGCTCAAGGCGAACTTCGAGAAGGCTGTGAAGAGCTACGACCAGATCCTCGGCTTCTCCAAGGATACCGTGGAAGCCTACGTCAAGGCAGCCAACGTCGCCGGCAAGGGCGCCGAGACGCTGCACAACGAGATCTACAGCTATTCCAAGCAGACCCTCGAGGGCTCCATCGCCAATGCGAAGGCCCTGATGGCGACGAAGTCGCCGCATGAGGCGTTCGAACTGCAGACCGGCTTCGCCAAGTCGGCGTTCGAATCTTATATCGGCCAGATGACCAAGATCAGCGAGCTGATGGTCGCCGCGTCGAAGGAAACCTTCGAGCCGATCCAGGGCCGCGTCCAGGCTTGGGTCGACGTCGTTCAGAACGCGCGCGCGGCCTAATCCTCCCCCGAAAGGGTCTGCGCAGCGTTTGAAAGGGCCTGGGAGCAATCCCGGGCCCTTTTGCTTTCGAATCGGCGCCGGTAACCGCGCCGGCAATGTGTAATTAATCAGGGCTTTGCTTGCCCCCCTGATGGAATAGGATGGGCGTCACCATATAGAGCCAGTGATGCTGCGACATGAAAGACGGACGTGACGGGCGCGGCCAGGGCGGCCAGGGAACACGCGACGGTGAAGGCGGCACCGGCATCGTCACGAAGACGCGCGCCAAGACCAAGAAGCCCAGCATGTACAAGGTGCTGCTGCTCAACGACGATTACACGCCGATGGAATTCGTCGTCCACATCCTGGAAAAGATATTCAACAAGAGCCGCGAAGCGGCGGTGGAGGTCATGCTGCATGTCCACCGCCACGGAGTCGGCATCTGCGGCGTTTTCACCTACGACGTCGCAGAAACCAAGGTCGCGCAAGTCATTGAATTCGCGCGCCGCCACCAGCATCCTCTGCAATGCACGATGGAGAAGGAGTAGAGCCTAGATGCCCTCACTCTCGCGAAGCCTCGAACAGGCGTTGCACCGCGCGATCAAGCTCGCGAGCGACCGCCATCACGAATACGCCACGCCCGAGCATCTGCTGCTCGCGCTGATGGACGACAACGACGCCGCCCAGGTCATGAAGGCCTGCAACGTCGATCTCGAGGCGCTGCGCAAAACGGTGCAGAAATATGTCGACGAGGAACTCATGACCCTCGTCATCGAGGATGGCGAGGACGCCAAGCCCACCACCGGTTTCCAGCGTGTCGTGCAGCGCGCCGTGCTGCATGTGCAAAATTCCGGCCGCGAGGAAGTCACCGGCGCCAACGTGCTCGTCGCGCTGTTCACAGAGCGCGAGAGCCACGCCGTCTATTTCCTGCAAGAGCAGAACATGACGCGGCTCGATGCCGTCTCCTATATGAGCCACGGCATCGCCAAACGTCCTGGCATGAGCCAACAAAAGGCCGCCAAGGGCGCCGACGAGGAAGGCGAAGACGGCGAGCCCAAGAACAAGCAGGGCACCGAGGCACTCGAAGCCTATTGCGTAAATCTCAACGAGAAGGCCAAGGCCGGTCGCATCGATCCGCTGATCGGCCGCTTGGCGGAAGTCGACCGCACCATCCAGATTCTCTGCCGCCGCCAAAAGAACAATCCGCTGTTCGTCGGCGATTCCGGCGTCGGCAAGACAGCCATCGCCGAAGGCCTGGCGCGCAAGATCGTCAAAGGCGAGGTGCCGGAGGTTCTGAAGAACAGCGTCATCTATTCGCTCGACATGGGTTCCTTGATCGCCGGCACGCGCTATCGCGGCGATTTCGAGGAGCGGCTGAAATCCGTCGTCAAGGAGCTCGAGGCGCTCAAGGGCGCGATCCTGTTCATCGACGAGATCCACACCGTGATCGGCGCTGGCGCCACGAGCGGCGGCGCGATGGACGCGTCGAACCTGCTCAAGCCCGCGCTGCAGGCCGGCACGCTGCGCTGCGTCGGCTCGACCACCTACAAGGAATACCGCCAGTATTTCGAGAAGGACCGCGCGCTGGTTCGCCGCTTCCAGAAGATCGACGTCGTCGAGCCGACGATCCCCGACGCGATCAAGATCATGATGGGCATCAAGCCCTATTACGAAGAGTTCCACAAAGTCCGCTACACCACCGACGCGATCAAAGCGGCGGTCGAGTTGTCGGCGAAATACATCAACGACCGCAAGCTGCCCGACAAGGCGATCGACGTAATCGACGAGACTGGCGCTTCTCAAATGCTGCTGCCGGAGTCGCGCCGCAAGAAAGTCATCGGCGTCAAGGAAGTGGAAGACGTCATCGCCACCATGGCGCGCATTCCCGCCAAATCCGTGTCGAAGGACGACACCGAGGCGCTGCGCACGCTGGAAGCGGACCTCAATCTTGCCGTGTTCGGCCAGGACAAGGCGCTGCATGCGCTGGCGAGCGCCATCAAGCTCGCCCGCGCCGGCCTGCGCGCTCCGGAAAAGCCGATCGGCTCCTATCTGTTCTCCGGCCCCACCGGTGTCGGCAAGACCGAAGCCGCCAAGCAGCTCGCCAAGACGCTCGGTGTCGAATTGCTGCGCTTCGACATGTCGGAATACATGGAGCGCCACACCGTCAGCCGCCTGATCGGCGCGCCGCCCGGCTATGTCGGCTTCGACCAGGGCGGCTTGCTCACCGACGGCGTCGACCAGCATCCGCATTGCGTGCTGCTGCTCGACGAGGTGGAGAAGGCCCATCCCGACCTGTTCAACATCCTTTTGCAGGTGATGGATCACGGCAAGCTGACCGACCACAACGGCAAGAAGATCGATTTCCGCAACGTCGTCCTCATCATGACCACCAATGCCGGCGCCTCCGACGCGGCGCGCGACGCCATCGGCTTCGGCCGGGGCAAGCGCGAAGGCGAGGACGAGGAAGCGATCAAGAAGCTGTTCACGCCGGAATTCCGCAACCGTCTCGACGCGACGATCACCTTCGCTGCGCTCGGCCGCGAGACCATCGACCGCGTGGTCGAGAAGTTCGTGCTCGAACTCGAAGCCCAGCTCGAAGACCGCGACGTGACCTTCGATCTCACGCCGGAAGCCACGCGCTGGCTGGGCGAGAAGGGTTATGACGACGCGTTCGGCGCCAGGCCCTTGGCGCGCGTCATCCAGGAGAATCTCAAGAAGCCGCTGGCCGACGAGATCTTGTTCGGCAAGCTCAAGGACGGCGGCACCGTGCGCGTGCTGCTCGACCGCGATGCCGACAAGCTCGCCTTCGAGTTCGTCCGCAACGCCGACCGCAAGCAGAAGGCGCTGCCACCGCCGAAGAAGCCGAAGGCGGAGGAGAGTGTTTAGCGCTGACGTCGACGGTTAGAACATAGCTGTCATCCCCGGCGAGCGCCGCGAAGCGGCGCGAGGGACCCCGTAGCGACAGCGTACGGGGACCCAGATGGTGCAAGCCGCTCGGCTTCTCTGCAAATGCGCGATACCATCGCGCCATGCGGGAGCACATCTACTTCGTGTACATGCTCGCGAGCCGACGCAACGGCACGCTGTACATCGGCGTCACCAACAATCTGGTGCGCCGGGCGTGGGAGCACAAGAACGATCTACGCGAGGGCTTCACCAAGAAATACGGCGTTCATATTCTCGTCTGGTATGAGGCGTTCGAGGACATCGACATCGCAATCGAACGCGAAAAGCGCTTGAAGGGCTGGAATC
>DATEZM010000314.1:0-5547 GCA_035255625.1 Rhizomicrobium sp.
CCGCCGACGATGAAGAGGATGTTGGTGGTGTCGACCTGCAGGAATTCTTGCTGCGGATGCTTGCGGCCGCCCTGCGGCGGGACGGAGGCGACGGTGCCTTCCATGATCTTGAGCAGCGCCTGTTGCACACCCTCGCCCGACACGTCGCGGGTGATGGACGGGTTATCGGACTTGCGGCTGATCTTGTCGACCTCGTCGATATAGACGATGCCGCGTTGCGCCCGCTCGACGTTGTAGTCGGCGTTCTGCAACAGCTTGAGAATGATGTTCTCGACGTCCTCGCCGACATAGCCGGCTTCGGTCAACGTCGTGGCGTCGGCCATGGTAAAGGGCACGTCGAGGATGCGCGCCAGCGTCTGCGCGAGCAGTGTCTTGCCGCAGCCGGTCGGTCCAATCAGCATGATGTTCGATTTGGCGAGTTCGACGTCGCCGTTCTTGCCGGACGAATTGATGCGCTTGTAGTGATTATGGACCGCGACGCTCAGGACCTTCTTCGCGTGCTGCTGGCCGACCACATAGTCATCGAGGACCTTGAAAATCTCCTGGGGCGTCGGAACGCCCTCCTTCGACTTCATGAAGGAGGTCTTGTTCTCCTCCCGGATGATCTCCATGCACAGTTCGACGCACTCGTCGCAGATGAAGACCGTCGGGCCGGCAATGAGCTTGCGGACCTCGTGCTGGCTCTTGCCGCAAAAGGAACAATACAGCGTGTTCTTGGATTCGCCGCCGCTCGCCTTACTCATTGGTTCTCCAAGGCATTTCGCCCCGCCCAATTCTCATTCGACCCTGCCAGGTCACGACCTTGCACGATGCGCGCCAATCGAAGCAGCACCGCCTTCCGGTCATTCGACCACGTTAGCGCTCGCTGGATCAAGATTTGTTTAATCGGAGTCAATTCCTTGGGAATCCAGTGTTTTGTGAAATTTCACGCGCTCTCGGGACCTTCCGGCCGCCGGGTCATGATCTGATCGATCAGGCCGAAGGCTTTCGCATCCTCGGCGGACATATAGGTGTCGCGGTCGAGTGCTTTCTCGATCTCGGCCACCGTGCGGCCAGTGTGCTTGGCGTAGATCTCGTTCAGCCGACGCTTCAGCTTGACCACCTCCTCGGCGTGGCGCGCGATGTCGGCAGCCTGGCCGTAATAGGACGCGCTGGGCTGGTGCACCAGAACGCGGCTGTTGGGCAGCGCGAAACGCTCACCCTTCTTGCCCGCCATGAGCAGCAGCGAAGCTGCCGATGCCGCCTGGCCGACGCAGAAGGTCTGCACCGGCGGGCGGATGAGTTGCATCGTGTCGTAGATCGCGAGTCCCGCCGTGACCACCCCACCCGGCGAGTTGATGTACATGTGGACTTCCTTTTTCGGGTTCTCGGCTTCGAGAAACAGGAGCTGGGCGGTGATGAGGCTGGCGCCGTAATCCTCGATCGGACCGGTGATGAAGATCACACGTTCCTTGAGCAGGCGGGAATAGATGTCATAGGCGCGTTCGCCGCGCGCGGTCTGCTCGACCACCATCGGCACCAGCGTGTTCATGTGGACGTCGCGCGCGTCTGCCATGGAATAGAAGCCTTTCGAATCAGCTTTCCGAGAATCTGACGTGCCCGGCAGCACGTCAATGACACATATATATAGCGCCGGCGGCGCCATTGCGACCCTGTGCCGGTCGTGGTTATCGAACGCTGAACCTATCAACGAAAAACGTTGCCAGCGCCGCGGAACCGCTGCGTCAGGCGTTGCCAGCCTTCAGCTTGTCGATCACCTCGTCGGGATCCATGAACAGCGTCTCGCGATCGACCTTGCGGTCTGTGATTTCTGCGAGCTCGGCGATGAAGTCGACCACCTTGTCCTCGAAGATCGGGGCACGGATCTCGGCGGCGGCCTGCGGGTTCTGGGCGTAAAACTGCATGACCTGCTGTTCCTGGCCGGGGAACTGTCGGGCCCGTGCCAGCGCGGCGCGCTGGACTTCGTCGGGCGCAACGGTGATGCCATTCTGCTCGCCGAGCTTGGCGAGGACCAGACCGAGGCGCACGCGGCGCTCGGCGATTTCGCGGTATTCCTTCCTGAGGTCTTCCTCGCTCTTGCCTTCGTCGGCGGCGGTCTTGCCTTCGCGCTTGAGCTCAGCCTCGACCTGCTTCCAAATCGCGTCGAACTCGCCGTCGACCATGCCAGGCGGCAATGCGAAGGAATGCTTCTCGTCCAGCGCGTCAAGAATGCGCCGCTTCAGGTGAAGGCGCGTGGCCCGGGCGAAGTCCGATTTGAGCTGATCGCGGACACGTTCTTTAAGAGTCGCGAGATCGTCCATACCGAGCTTCTTGGCAAGTTCGCCGTCGATCGTGATCGGATCGGGCTTCTTGACCTCTTTCACTGTGACATCGAACACCGCGTCCTTGCCGGCAAGCGTGGCTTCGGGATAGTCGGCGGGGAAAGTCACCTTCACCTCGCGCGCTTCGCCGGCCTTGGCACCGGTCAGCTGGTCCTCGAAGCCCGGGATGAGTTGGTTGGTGCCGAGACCCAGGTTGAAGTTTTCCGCCTTGCCGCCGGGAAACTCGACGCCGTCGACCTTACCGACGAAATCGATCACCAGCGTATCGCCGGTTTCTGCCGGCTCACCCGCCTCGCGCGGCGAGAAGGTCTTGGCTTGCTCTGCCAAGCGCTTCAGAGCTTCGTCGACGTCTTCATCGGCGATCTCGCCCACCAGGCGTTCGAGCTTGAGCTTGGAGACATCGGTCAGCTCGAACTCTGGCATCAGGTCGACCTGAACGGTGAATTCGAGGTCGCTCTTGCCGTCGACGACCTGCTCGATGGCGCTGACGAGATCGACCTTCGGCGGCGCGGCCGGCTTCAGCGAATTGTCGGAGACCGCTTTCTGGCTCGACTCGTTGACCGCGGCCTCGACGATCTCGCCCATCATCGACTTGCCGAAGGTCTTCTTGAGGAACGAGACCGGCGCCTTGCCAGGGCGGAAGCCCTTGAAGTTCACCCGTGGCTTCATCTCTTCGAGCCGCCCGTTGAGACGGCTATCGAGATCGCTCTGCGGGATGACGACCTTGTATTCCCGGCGCAGGCCTTCGGAGACGGTCTCGGTGATCTGCATATTCGTGTCCTACGCCTTGAATTCCAATTCGATGGCCTGCCACCCGAAGCGGCGTGAAATCTGCTCAAGTCTCCCTACGCTAAAGCTTCGGGAGACACCCTGCTCGGCTCCGCCGCGCTGGGTGGTGCGGGCGGAGGGACTTGAACCCCCATGACTTTCGCCGCTGGTACCTAAAACCAGTGCGTCTACCAGTTCCGCCACGCCCGCGCCGGGGCCTTGCCGGAGACCCGGGATTTTGGCCCCGCACCGCCGGAAGGCGGGCCGTATAGCAGGGGTTTGGGAGGGTGGCTAGGGCGCGACTAAGCAGACGGCTCGCAATCCTTGAGGTCCCCAAGCACGGCCGGAAGGCACTCCGGCAGATCCTCCGATATCAGTCCCGGTCCGACGGTGTTCGCGGCTTCTCCATGAAGCCACACCGCCATCGCAGCCGCGTCGAATGACGAAATGCCTTGTGCCATCAGACCACCGATGAAGCCGGCGAGCACATCTCCGGATCCGGCGGTCGCCAGCGCCGGTGGCGCATTGCTATTGATGACGGCGCGGCCGTCCGGTGCGGCCACCACGGTGTCGGCGCCTTTCAGCAGCATGGTGCACTTTGCGAGAGCAGCGGCTGTGCGGGCGGCTTCGACCTTGCTCTTCGATGATGCGAGCAGGCCAGGAAAGAGACGCTCGAATTCGCCTGCGTGCGGCGTCAGTACCGCCGGTTCGCGTAGTAGCGCGAAGAGAACTTTGGGTTCGCCGCGGAAGGATGTCAGCGCATCGGCGTCGAGCACGGCGCCCGCTCTGCTCTTCAGAACCGCGGCTACGAGCTTCTCGGTCTCCGTGCCGACGCCGCAGCCGGGACCGATGACGACGGAATTGAAGCGGGCGTCCTTGAGCAGACCGGCGAGGCCTTCCGGCCCGTTGAACGGTTTGACCATGATCGCGGTTAGCGCCGCGGCGTTGACCGGCACAGCGGCCGGCGGGCTCGCAACGCTGATGAGACCGGCACCAATGCGCAAGGCGCCGCGCGCCGCCAGTCGCGCCGCGCCGGTCGCATGCGCCGGTCCGCTGACCACGAGGCAATGGCCGCGGGTATATTTGTGACCGGCCGCCCGGGGCCAGGGATAGCGCCAGAGTGCCGGACCGTTCTCGAACAGCCTGGACTTGCTGATCGCAGCCTCGGGAATGCCGATATCGGCGACGACCACCTCGCCGCACAATTCGCGGCCGGGCACAAGGAGATGTGCCGGCTTCTTGCGAAAGAAGGTGACGGTCAGACCGGCTTCGAAGGCGACATCGCCGAGCGGCCTGCCACTATCACCGTCGATGCCGCTCGGGACATCCACCGCGATGATCCGATCCTTGTAATCCCGCGACGCCAGTGCGAGACGCCGCGCCTGTCCCTCGAGCGGCCGCGACAGGCCGGCGCCGAACAGCGCATCGACGAAGAGATCGGCCATGCGGTTGCTCTCGGCGATGCGGATGGTCTCGCCCTGCCAGCGCCGCGCCATTTCGGCGGCGTCGCCTTTGAGGTTCGCGACGTCGACCAGCGTTTCCACCCACACATCCCAGCCACCCGCGTTCAGGTGCCGCGCCGCGACGAAACCGTCGCCGCCATTGTTGCCAGGGCCGCAGAGCACCGCGATCGGGCGCGGCGTCCAGCGTTTGCAGATTTCATCCGCGACAGCGCGGCCGGCCTGCTCCATGAGTTCGAGCGTGGCGACGCCATGCGCCGCCGCGTAACGGTCAGCGGCGTTGCATTCCTCACAGGTCAAGACTTCCGATGTCATCGCACGCGATAATGGTAGCGGTAGAGTTCGCAGCCGAAGCCTAGTCGTTCGTAAAGGTGAATGTCAGGGGCATTTGCGGCGAGCACTTGTAAGCAAGCGCCGCGCGCCCCGGCAGCCTCGGCGCGGACGAGCAGAGCCGACAGTGTCGCGTAGGAAAGCCCCATGCGGAGTTGCGCCGGATCGGTCACCACCCACTGCACGCAGGCGATGCGCTCATGGATGCCGCAGAAGGCGACCGAGGCGATCTCGCCATCCTCGCCGCGCGCTTCGGCGAAGAGCGCGGGAACGGCCAGCGCGTCGAGCACGGCATGCAGGGCGCCCGCTTCCTCCGGCGTCCGGCGGGAGTGGACACGATGGGCGTCGAGCCAGACTTTGGTCGGGCGGCCTTCGCGCACGTCGGTGACGATGGCGGGATCGGGCGGCTTGGGCCGGCTGCGCCGGAAATTCATGTAGAGCGTCAGCGTCTCATCCTCGGCGCGATAGCCGCGGGCGTCGAGCGTCTGTTCCAGTGTCGGCTCGGCGCCGGACAGAAGACGGAAGTACGATGGCTGGCCGTGGGCGCGGTAGATCGCTTCGCAATAGGCGATCTTCTCGTCGAGCGGACGACGGCCGGGCCGGAGTACGTTCACCGAATTCGTACGCCGCGTCGCGCCATCGGCGAGGCGGATCAGCCAGCCGTCGTA
>DATEZM010000315.1:0-2580 GCA_035255625.1 Rhizomicrobium sp.
GCATCCGCTAAAAGCCGCGCCTTCGTGGCCGGCAAAGGCCTGAAAGCCCAAGGAATTCTTCGATCATGCGCCAGACCCAGGAACTCAGCGCCAAGCCGCGCGCCGGCACCGGCAAAGGGGCCGCCTTCCAGGCCCGTCAGCAGGGTCTCGTACCCGCCGTCATTTATGGCGGCGATGATGTGCCCCAGAACGTCGCGGTCGACTTCCGCACGCTGGAGCGCATCTACGAGACCGGCAGCTTCACAACGACGCTCGTGATGCTCGACGTCGAAGGCAAGAAGACGCGCGTGATCCCGCGCGAAGTGCAGATCGATCCGGTGAGCGACCGCCCCGTGCATGTCGATTTCATGCGGCTGGGCAAGGGGGCCAAGGTGCGCCTCGCCATTCCAGTGCATTTCCGCAACCAGGGCGAGTCGCCCGGCCTCAAGAAGGGCGGCGTGCTCAACATCGTGCGCCACGACATCGAATTGCTCTGCCCGGCCGAGAGCATTCCCGAAGAAATCGTCATCGACCTCACCGGTCTCGACATCCATGATTCGGTGCACATCGAGGCGGTCAAGCTGCCCGAAGGCGTCAAGCCGATCATCCGCGGCCGCGACTTCACCATTTGCTCCATCGTCGCGCCGACCAGCGTGATCGAAGAGCAGAAGGCCGCAGCCGCAGCCGCAGCAGCCGCCGCACTCGCGCCCGTCGTCGAGGAAGCCGCCGCCGCCGAAGGCGCAGCGCCTGCCCCCGGCGCCGCACCGGCCGCCGGCGCCGCTCCCGCCGCCGCCGCGAAGGCTCCAGAGAAGAAGTAACGCTGCGCGCGCTTCGGGGCGCTGGACGATACGATGGCCGACACGCCACTCCTCATCGCCGGGCTCGGCAATCCCGGCGCGGAGTATGCGCGCAACCGGCACAATGCCGGCTTCATGGCCGTCGACACGATTCATGCGAGCTATCGCTTCACGCCGTGGCGCGCACGCTTCCATGGCCTGTTCAGCGAAGGTGCGCTCGATGGGCGCAAGACCTATCTGCTCAAGCCCATGACCTACATGAACGACAGCGGGATCGCGGTCGGCGAGGCGATGCGGTTCTTCAAGCTGCCCCTGTGGGCCGTCGTCGCCATGCATGACGAGATCGACCTCGCCGCCGCCAAGCTCAAGGTCAAGACCGGCGGCGGCGACGCGGGCAACAATGGCGCCCGCTCGATCACCGCGGCGATCGGACCGGACTATCGCCGCGTCCGCATCGGCATCGGCCATCCCGGCGAGAAGCATCGCGTGTCGGGCCATGTGCTGGGCAATTTCAGCAAGGCTGACGAGGACTGGCTGGTGCCGGTGCTATCGGCGATCGCCGAGGCCGCGCCGCTATTGGCGAAAGACGACGACGCGGCATTCATGAGCAAGATCGCGCTGACCCTGAAACCGCCTGTAAAAAAAGAAAAGAAAGACGAGGCGTAATGGGCTTCAAGTGCGGGATTGTCGGATTGCCGAATGTCGGGAAGTCGACGCTGTTCAATGCGCTGACGCAGACCGCGGCGGCGCAGGCGGCGAATTATCCGTTCTGCACCATCGAACCCAATGTCGGCGATGTGGCGGTGCCCGACGACAGGCTCGAGACATTGGCGAAGATCGGCAAGTCCGCCGAGATTATTCCCACCCGCATCACCTTCGTCGATATCGCCGGGCTCGTGCGCGGCGCCTCGAAAGGCGAAGGGCTGGGCAACCAGTTCCTCGCCAATATCCGCGAGGTCGACGCGGTGGCGCACGTGCTGCGCTGCTTCGAGGACGACGACATCACCCATGTCGAGAACCGAATCGATCCCGTAAGCGACGCCGAGACGGTCGAGACCGAGTTGATGCTGGCCGATCTCGACAGCCTGGAGAAGCGCATCAAGCCGCTCGAGAAGAAAGCCAATTCCGGAGAGAAGGAAGCGAGGGAACAGCTCGCGCTGATGATGAAAGCCGTCGTGCTGCTGCGCGAGGGCAAACCGGCGCGGGCCGCCGAACTCTCCAACGAGGAGCGCGCGCCCTATTCGCAGCTCGGGCTGATGACGTCCAAGCCGGTGCTGTATGTGTGCAATGTCGACGAAGCGTCGGCGGCGGCCGGGAACAAATATTCCGCGGCAGTCGAGGCGATGGCGAAGAAACAGGGCGCCGGCACGGTGGCGATCTCCTGCCGCATCGAGGAGGAAGTGGCGCAATTGCCGGCCGGCGAGCGAGAGGAATTTCTCGCAAGCCTCGATCTCGAAGAACCGGGCCTCAACAAGCTGATCCGCGCCGGCTATGCGCTCCTGGGCCTCATCACCTTCTTCACCGTGGGCCCGAAGGAAGCGCGGGCGTGGACGGTGACGAAGGGATCGCGCGCGCCGCAGGCGGCCGGCGTGATCCACACCGATTTCGAGCACGGCTTCATCCGCGCCGAAACCATCGCTTACGACGACTATGTGGCGGGCGGCGGCGAGGCCGGCGCGCGCGACGCCGGCAAGTTCAGGCTGGAAGGCAAGGAGTATGTCGTTGCCGACGGCGATGTGATGCATTTCCGCTTCAACGCATAATCGCCGCAATCGCACCGCACTGACGCCGCGATGCGTGCCCA
>DATEZM010000316.1:0-11262 GCA_035255625.1 Rhizomicrobium sp.
GATCGGGGCGCTCGCGAGCTCCATCGACTGGGCGTAGCCCTTGTGCAGACGCTCCTTGAAACTGTTCGCCATGACTTGCTCCGCAGCGATTGTGACAGCCATTAGGGAAGAAGGAGCGCCTTCTAAGATGCGTGCGGAACGGAGTCGAGAGGTCGTGCGCGCGATCCGCGGCGCGCTCTCCGAGCGGCGGCGAGGCGACATCGCGGCCACGCGTCAGCAAAAATTTTACACTTAGGTGACAAAATTTCTTGCATGGGGGGTCGCGATACCTATATTGACCCCGTTCCGCGAGGAACAAAGCGGCGTGACGGCCTTCCGTCTCGCCGCTTTCTTCTTGAGACGCGTCCGGAAGTCCGTGAGGCCAAGGCGCAGGTGTCAACTCTTAACTGGGTAGGTGCCCGAAATGGCTAGACTCGAACTTGTTGCGGCGACCAAAGAAGCAAGGGCTCCCCGAGTCCGCACTTCCGCGAGGACCGTTCGTGCTGTCGTGAATCCGCCGCGTGCGATCAACGACGACCAGCAAAAAGACCATTTTATCACCCGTGAAGGCCTGACCTTTGCGGGCTCTCACCTGATCATCGATTTGTGGGATGCCGAGGGTCTCGATGACCGCGACCGCATCGAACAGGCGCTGATCGACGCTGTGAACGCCGCGGGCGCCACGCTCCTGCACATTCACTTGCACACCTTCACCGAAGGCGGCGGGATCTCCGGGGTGGCGGTGCTGGCGGAAAGCCACATCTCCGTCCACACTTGGCCGGAGCGCGCCTATGCCGCGTTCGATGTCTTCATGTGCGGCGACGCGGAGCCCAGAAAGGCGCTCGGCGTGTTCAAGGCGGCCTTCAATCCCGGCCGGATCGTGATCGGCGAGCACAAGCGCGGCGTTCTGTAAGGCACGGACGCGACCAGCATTAACCAAAGGGCGGAAACATCTGTTTCCGCCCTTTGTCATTGCACCGATACTGTCCGGTTCGAGAGCTGCCCTGGTTGGGACGGCTCGCTGGGAGATAGGTGCGTGGCGGAGCGGTACGACGCGGCAATCGTCGGCGCCGGCCCGGATGGGCTGGCCGCGGCCACGCTTCTCGCCGGCGCCGGCCTTCGCACGATCATGCTCGAACACCAGCCGCAGTCCGGCGGCATGTTCGTCACACGCGAATTCCATCCCGGGTTCTTCGCCGCGCCCTTCGCCGACGAAGCCCCACCGCTGGATGATGCCCTGTTCTGGCGGCTCGACCTCGCCCGTCACGGCGCCTGGAAGATACCGGCGTCGCGGCCGATTGCGCTGTGGCCGGACAGGCGTCTGGAGCGCGAGCCGTTCGTGGATCTCTTCGCCGAAGTCGAACGACGCCGCGCGAATGCGCTGGCGTTGGCAAACCGGCCCGCGCCATCGCCGCCACCGCGCTGGAATCCCTTCGCCAGGCGTACGCGTCTCGCCTGGCCCGCCGAAGACTGGAGCCATCGGAGCCTCGCGGCGCTGGCCGCAGAACACGCCCCGAGCGAAGCGCAGGCGGCACTCCTCGTCGCTGGAGCGCTCGAGGGCCGCGCCGCCGATCCGTATGCCGCGGGCAGCGCGCTCCATCTGCTCGCGCCGGGTTCGGGCGAAGCGTGGCGCGGCGCGTTAGGCGGCCTCGGCACCGCGCTCGCGGCAGCGGCGCGCGAAGCGGGCGCAGAGATCGTCACGGGCGTCGGGCTCGGTGACATCCGTTGTCACAAAGGGCGCGTCAGCGGTGTCGGGCACGCCGACGGCAACGAGACCGCCGCGCGCGCCGTGATCTCCACGCTCGATCTGAAGCGGACGTTCCTCGGACTCTTCAGCTGGAGCACGCTGGACAAGGGTGCGGTCAATCGCATCGCCAATTTCCGGATCGCGGGCGCGACAGCGCGCCTGCTTGTGGCGCTAAGCGAGCGGCCGTCGCTAACCGGCGGTCTCCCGCGTGGCGCCATTCAGATCGCGCCCGAGCTTCGCCAGATGGTGGAAGCGCACGCCGCCTGGAAGAGTGGCGTGGTGCCGGAGCGTCCGCCGATGACGCTGTACTTCGGCTCGGCGAGCGATCCGGCGCTGGCGCCGATCGGGGCGGCGGTGCTGACGGCGACTATCGGCTGTATTCCGCATACTCCGTTCGACGGCGTATGGACGCATGACAAGCGCGAGCTGCTGACGAGGCGCTTGCTGACGCAGATCGAGGAGGTTCTGCCCGGCATCGGCCGCACCGTGCTTGCGACGGAGCTTCTGGTGCCGCCGGACATGGAGGAGGCACTCGGCGCCACGGCCGGCGATCTCTGGGGCGGCGAGATCGCGCCCGATCAGATGTTCGCCTGGCGCCCCGGCTTCGCACGCGACTGTCCGCACACACCCGTGGACGGGCTCTATCTCGCCGGTCCTTCGACTGCGGCGGGTCCGCTGCAGACCTGCGCGTCGGGTGTCATCGCGGCCGAAGCATTGATCGCCGATCTGCGCGCGGGGCGGCTCGCATGAGTAAGCCCTACGACGTGCTGGTGATCGGCGGCGGGGTCGAAGGACTGGTCGCGGTCTCGCTGCTCGCCAGGGCGGGCCTGCGCGTGCAGCTGCTCGAACGCTCCGCCATCCTGTTCGGCCATGCCGGCGGCGCCACGCTGAACGCGCTCGACCCGCGCGTCGTCAAGGACCTCAAGCTCGCACGCCGGGGCCTGCGCTTTGCGGCCCGAGACCTCGGCTTGACCGTGCTTCGCAACGGCGGCGCCAATGCCGTGATCGGCCGCGACCGCCATGCCACCGCGCGCAGTCTCGCCGCGCTCTCGCCCGCCGACGCCGCCGCCTATGCCGGCTTCCGCCGTGAGCTCTTCGCGCTGGCACACGCGATGCGCCCGGCCTGGTGGGATGGCGCGTCGGCGGAGGATGTCGTCAACCGCTTCAAGCCACAGCAACGCAATCTCTTTGAGCGTCTCGCCGTCACCAGCGCCACGGCGTGGCTGGGTTCCTGCTTCGAGTCGGAGACGCTCAGAGCCGCGCTTGCTTTCGCCGCGGTGGAGTGCGGTGTGCCACCCTCCGAAGCCGGTTCGGCGCTGGCGCTCGTCTGGGCGGCGGCGCAGGAAATGAACGGACAGCAGGCCGCAGTCGCGGTCCCGCGCGGGGGCGTGGAGGGCCTGCTGCGCGCTCTCGCTCTGGCGGCGCAGAAGTATGGTGCTGAAATCCGCACCGCCGCGCCGGTTGTGCGCCTGACGCTCGCGCAGGACGCGGTCGCCGGCGTCGAGCTCGCCAATGGCGAGACGGTTGCCGCGCCGCTGGTACTCTCGGCACTGTCGCGCAAGCACACGCTGCTCGACCTCCTGCCGCCCGCCGCGATTGGGTTCGGCGCCGCGCGCGTGCTGGCGCGGCCTGTGGCAACCTTCGGCTGCGCCACACTCGTCTTCACGCTCATCCGCGCTTCGAGCTTCGACGCGGGCATGCGCTTCGTCATCGCTGAGAAGCCGGAAACCTATGACGCAGCTCTTGCCGCGGTGCGGCTGGGTGCGACGCCGCGCGATCTGGCGCTGGAACTCGTCGCCTCACCGGTCGAGCTGGCACAGGCGCCACCGGCGCCGCTGACACTAACCGTGCGCGCCTGGCCGGTCGCATCGTCTTATGTCCGCAATGATCTGGTGCGAACGGTGGGCGCGTTGATCGAACGTCACGCACCGGGCTTCATGCAGATCGTGAACAATTGCGACGTGCTGGAGCCGCAGGACGGCGACGCCTTTTCGATGACGCGACTCCTCGCCGGCGCGTCGCAGCGCATCGAGACCTCTGTTCCCGGGCTTCTCCTCTGCGGCATCGATGCCGAGCCGGTCCACGCCGTTTCCGGCCGTGCCGCCCGTCAGGCGGCCGGCCTCGCCATTGCCTTGCACAAGAAGGCGCGCGCCCGATGAGTCCGGTCCGCGCCACGCCGTTTCATGTCCGGGCCGCCGACGCCAATGAGGGCAATCTGTGGAGGTCGCGCAACGGCTTTACGCTGGCCGCGAGCTATGGCGGCGTCGCGAGTGAAGCTGCCGCCGCGCGGCTCGGCGTCGCGATGGCCGACATCTCCTGGCGCTGGCGCGTGACGCTCGAAGGCGCGCGGGTGCGCGAGCTGATGCAGCGGCTGTTCACCTGCGACGCTTCGGGTCTGGCGCCGGGGCGGGCGCTGAAGGCGTTGTGGCTCGCCGATGGCGGCGGCGTCCGCGGCGCGGGTGTCGTGGCGTGTCACGGCCGCCAGAGCTTCCAGCTCATTTCGGCGGGCGCGGACCACGACTGGATCGCCGGCGCGGCGTCGGCGTTCGGTTGCACGCTGCGCGACATCACCGAGGAGGAGGGCGGCGTCGCGCTCGTCGGGCCTTATGCGGCAAAGCTTGTCGCCGCGCTCGGCCTCGATCCCACGCTTGAACCCGTAACCTTTCGAAGATTTCCCTGGAGGAGCGTCGACGTCACACTGTCGCGCTTCGGCGAGCAGGGCGGCTACGAGCTCTGGTGTAAGGCCGAAGACGCGCCGATCGTCTGGGATCGCGTCATGCGCGCCGGTGAGCCCTTCGCGATCCTGCCTGCGGGCCTCGATGCCATGGATGTGCTCGACATCGAAGCGGGCGTGCCGCGGCCGGGCCGCGACTACGACGCCGCCACGGACGGCACCGCTGCTGAACCCATCCCGGGCGCGTGGCGTCTAGAATCGCTGATCGATCCGGAGCATCAAGGCTTCAATGGCGCGCGCGCCGCACGCGCCGCGACACCGCGCGAGCAGCTGGTCGGGCTCATCATCGACAGCACGACGCCGTCGCCGTTCACGCCGGTGATGCTGAACGGCAAACCTGTCGGCCGCACGCTGTCGTCGGTCTGCTCGCCGGTCCTGCGGCGCGCCATCGCGTTGGCCCAGATCGAGACGGCGCTTGCCGTGCAAGGCACAGCGGTCTCGCTCGTTCTACCGGCATCGCGTGCTCTGCTGCCAACCGTGGCAGCAGCGCATATCGTGGACTTGCCATTCCTGCCGCCGCCCGATCCAATTGCGCCATGAAACATGCCGGCCCGAAGGCGCTCGACCGTCTCGAACCGTTCCTCGCGGAGCTGCGTCGCTTCGAAGGCCTGAAAGAGAAATCGCGCGGTTGCTTCTATCTGCGCGGCCGCGGCTTCCTGCATTTCCACGAGCATGGTGAGGACGAGCTCTACGCCGATATCGGGCTCGGCGCGGAGACCGAGCGTATTCCCGCCATGACCATCGCGCAGCGCAAAACCATCCTGAAACGCACCGGACAGGCACTGGCCGACGGAAAGTCCCGTCCCGGACGTTGAATTCACCGCAGGTGTTGGCGACATTCGGTTCCGGCATGACCATTGATCCGGACGCCGATCTCATCGTTCGCGTCGGCCGCGGCGACCGTGCCGCGGCGCAAGCCCTCATGGCGCGCCATCTGGCCCGGATGCTGGCGCTCTCCCGCCGCATGTTGCCGGATCCGGCTGAGGCCGAGGACGCGGTACAGGACGCCTTTATCCAGCTATGGACCCATGCCGCGCGCTGGGAGCCGGGCCGCGCCAAGATCGGCACCTGGCTCTACAGGGTCACGCTCAACAAATGTTACGACCGCCTGCGCCGCCGCCCCACCGCGCGGCTGGAAGAAGCGGCCGAGGTGGCCGACCCGGCACCTGGACCCGAAGCGCGTCTCCAGAACGCCGCGATCTCGGTGCAGATCGAAGCCGCGCTCGCGGCCCTGCCGGAGCGGCAGCGCGCCGCCATCCAGCTCTGCCATTTCCAGGGATGCGGCAATATTGAAGCGGCGGATATTCTGGGCATCAGCGTTGAAGCCTTGGAATCGCTGCTGGCGCGCGGGCGTCGCACGCTGCGCAACCGGCTCGAACATCTGAAGGACGGTTAGGAAGGCAGGCAATGGAGCGGACGGAAGACACCACCGAGGATGCCCGGCTCGACCGGCTCCTTGCGCACGCCCCGGCGCCGGCAGTGTCGGCGACCCTGGAGCATCGCATTCTTGCCGATTTCGACCGCATGTCGCGGCGCTTCAGCTTCGCCTCTGCATGGCGCGCCGTCGCCGAAGCAGTGTGGCCGGGTGCGCCGGCATGGCAGCCGGCCTGTGCCTTCGCGCTCTCGTTGATGATCGGCCTGGGCGCCGCCGCTCTCACGCCGCTTGATCTACCGCAGTCGGACGAGAACGCGACGAACCCGTTCGCGTTCGACATCGACGCGCCGCAGGATATCTGAGATGGACGATACGCCCACCAGACCGCGCCGCAGTTGGCTCCTCATTGTGTCGCTGTGTCTGAACCTGGCGCTGATCGGTGGCATCGCGGTGGTCGTCTATCGCCTCGCCCATCTCGACACGTCGGTCGGCGTCGGAGGGCCGCTGTCGCCGAAGAGCCTCGCCGCCGCGTTCCCCGATCGCGGGCCCGCGATCGAGCAGGCCATTGCGGCGCATCAGCAAAAGATCCTCGCGCTCCGCCGTATCGCAGGCGAAACGCGCCGCGCCGCGTTCCGCGAGCTCGCCGATCCGGATTATTCGCCGCAGAAGATGGATGTCGCTCTCAAGGCCGCCGCTACCGCCGACGCCGAGCTCGAAACCGAGTCGGTCGGCCTGTTGAACGACAGTCTCTCGACGCTGACGCCGGCAGAACGCCAGACCCTGGTCGACCGGGTCAAGAAGCGCAATCGGTCCTGGTTCTTCCGCATGATGCACCGCCAGGCGCGGCACGGTTAGCGCCGGCGTTCACAGCAGGTGAAAAATCGGCGCGTCGACCGCGCCCCAGGCATAGGTCAGCCGGAAACCGGCGCTCAGGACATTGCCGGGCTCACCCTGGCGCTCCGACACCGTCGAATAGCGGCCGTCCAGCGCGATGTCGAAGCCCGGTTCCGGCGTGAAGCGCAGCGCTGCGCCACCATAGGGCCCGTCCTTGGAGTAGCGGTCGATGGCATAGCCGCCATAGAGATCGAACCATAGGGACGGACTGAAATTGTCGCTGAACGTCCCACCGAACTGGTGCACCTCGCGCGTGCGGATCGAGAGCGGCACGAACGGCGACGGTGCCAGCCCCATAACCTTGCGCGCGTCGATCGTATACTCGCCGTCGCCGTCATAGTTCAGGCTCAAGGGCCAGCCCTCGATGTCGTAGCGCAATCCCGCGTGCCAGCCCGTCGTGAGCGCCACGTTCTGGTCGCCTTTGATGCCGTAGCGCGTGGCCGCCGCTTCGCCCGTCGCCCACAACCCGTCGAAAATCTGGCCCGCCGCGAACAGCGCGGAATAATCGCGCGAACCTTTCAGCGCGATCGCCTCGGCCGTGTCGGTATAGGGCTCGTGCCAGGCCGCGCGCATGCCGAACTGCCAGTCGCTCGCATCCGCCGCCAGCCCGACGCGTCCGCCGAAGCCCGAGCGGCCATAGAGTCCTTCGAACGATAGCTTCGTATCGTCGTATGCGACCGAGACACCGGCGGAGCCGGAGACGTCGTCGACGTTGAACGGTGCCACCGCGCCGGTGAGCTGGCGCACCGCGCTGCTGTTCGCCGCCACGTTGCGGACATCGGCGAGCAGTCCGATGTTGTCTGTCACCGTCTCGTCGAGATGGCCATCGGTCGTATAGAGCGACGTGCCTTTGGTATGGCGATAGTCGCTCGCCACGATGACAACATTCGCCTCACCGGTGCGCAGCGTGTCGTAGCCGCCGCGCAGTGCCACGTCGAACGGTCGCTCGGCCGACGCGCGGGTGATTGCAACCGCAACGACACGCCAGGGATGGCTGGCGCGGAACGGCTCCGGCGGTGTGCCGCCGTCATCGGCCGCGCGCAATGGCGTGGCGTTGTCGTTCGCATCGCGTGGAAGGATCTTCAGCGAGAAACCGTCGGTTTCGGCGCGCGCGAGGAACGTCACCGGCCGCTTGGCCCGGATCACGGCGTTGTCGTATCCGGCATAAGCCATATCGATCCAGTCGGGCAGCTCGGCTTGGAGTTGCGCGAAAACGTCGTCGCTGACCGGCGCATTGAAGTCGAAGGCGATGGTGTTCTGCGCGTCGTCGGCGCGCACCGATTTGAACGAGACTCCACGGATGCGGAACTCGGCATCCGGCCCGCGCGACACGATAGTCAGCACTTCCGTTTGCGGCGGTGCATCCTGAGCGCTAGCGCTCACGCAATAGAGAAGTGCGGCGACAAGCGCCGTCACCCGTCCCAGCCTGCGCGGCGTCAGCGCCACGGTCCCCTCTCGCGAAGCAATTGGTGAATCGTCGGTTAACCGAGGTTAACGAGCGGTTAACGCCTCAGGCTTTCGGCAGTCTGAGTTCGGCCACGCTGCCACCGCCCGGCGTGCCGTCGAGCCGGATCGCGCCGCCCATCCGCCGCGCCAACGACATCGCGATGGCGAGCCCCATGCCGGCTCCGGTTTCCGTGCCTGGACGGTCGAAGCGGCGGAAGGGCGTACCGGCCTTGGCGGCCTCTTCGCGGGTGAAGCCATGGCCATTGTCGATCACGCGCAGCACGGTGGCGGCTTCTTCATCGCGCACATCGATGCGCACCATTCCGCCTTCCTGCGTATAGGCGAGCGCGTTGGCGATCAGGCTCGTCACGATGCGATTGACCGCCTGGGCGTCGGCGAGCGCGTTGGCGGCAAGCGCGAAGCCCATCTCCAGCGCGATGCGCCGCGAGAACGCCCGTCCGGCATGCTCCGCCACCACGGCCTGCGCCAGCGCGCTCAGATCGACGCTCGCGAGCGTGATCGGATAGCGTCCGGCCTCCACGTTGGCGAATTCGAGGATGTCGCCGATCTTGCCGTGTAACGCGCGGCCCGCCTCGTTGATGTCGTGGGCGTATTCGACGTATTTCGCATGACCGACCGTGCCGTAGAAACCGCGCTCGATTACTTCCGAAAAGCCGATGATCGCGTTTAGCGGCGTGCGCAGCTCGTGACTCATATGGGCAATGAATTCCGACTTGGCGCGCGCATCCTCTGCTGCGGCGCGTTCGGCCTGGGCGAGGCGCACCAAGAGTTTTGCCTCGACCGGCCGGGTCGAGCGCAGAGCACGGATCGCTTGTGCCGCGCGCGCCCTTCGTTCGAACTCCCGCACGAACACTGCGGCCAGCGCGCCGCCCGCCAGCGCCGGACCCAGTATTACAAAAATATAAAGCGGCAGCGATCCGACCCAGGCCGCCAGTGCCACATTGGCATCGACCGAGGTCTGCACCACCACGGGCCAGCCGGGCACCGCAGCTTGCGGTCCGCTGCCCGACCACGCCGCGTCGTGCAGCAGGGGTTTGCCGTCCGGCAGCAGCAGTCCGGCCCGCGTCAGCAGCGTTGCTGGCACGACGCTTCTCGGATCGAAATCGAGTGCGACGATCTTCTCGCCATAGGCAAACACGAGTGTGCCCGGCAGCAGCACACGGGGCGTAGCGCCGCTGAGCGCGTCGGGCGGCGGCGCGCGGCTGGCGAAACTGTCCTGTGTTGCGAGGACGAGGCCGCTCGCGTCGTAGACGGTGATGTTGGTGATGCCGTTCGCGGCGCCGTCGACGGTCTTGCCATCGGCGAAGTCGCGCCCCAGTGCCGCCATCCGGTCGAACGACGCGCCGATCGCGGCCGCGGCGCCGGCGGCGCGGTCGGTCTCGAACACCCTGGCTTGCGCCAGCGCATGGATGCGGTCGTTGCGCATCTGAAGCAGCGCAGCCCCGGCAAACGAGCCGCAGATCAGCACGACGCACAGAAGCACCGTCATGCGGATCGCGCGCGGCCGCGTCCGTCCGGCGAAGAACGGCACGATGCCTGCTACGCGTGCATGCGCCATGAACGGCCCCAGGGTGCGAGACCGGACGCGAGCGCGAAGCGTCAGGCGCGCAAACCAAACCACAAGGCGAATCAGTCGCCTTCAGGCCATTATGCGAATCGCGGACTCGCTGTCACGAAAGTTAACGAGTCCTTACTCGAGCATCTTGGTCACGACCTCGAACAGATTCGCCGAAAGCCCGTCGAGCTTGGTCAGCGTCTGGAGTTCGTCGCGCATCAGCGCCTGCCTGTCGGGATCGTAGCGGCGCCACGCCTCAAAAGCGCCGGCCATGCGGGCGGCGACCTGCGGGTTGATCTTGTCCAGCGTCGTTATGACTCGCGCCACTAGCGCATAGCCCGATCCATCGGCGGCGTGGAAGCGCAGATGATTGCCCGCGAAGGCGCCGACCAGCGAGCGCACGCGGTTGGGATTCTTGATGTCAAACTCCGGCACATGCATCAGCGCGCGAACCGCCGGCGCTGTGCCTGGCAGACAGGAGCCGGCCTGCAGGCTCATCCACTTGTCGAGTACCAGCGGATCGTTCGCGAAACGAGCGTGGAAATGCTCGAAGGCGTCTTTGCGCCTGGACGACTCCATGCGAGTCAGCGCCGCGAGACCGGCGATCATGTCCGTCATGTTCGTCGCGGCGCGATAATGCGCCTCGGCAAGCGCGGCGGCTGCTTCGTCGTCGGCCGCCGTGAGATAGCGCAGACAGGCGTTGCGCAGCGCGCGTCGGCCTGCCGGTCTGGCGCCGGGGTCGAAAGTGCCGGGGGTCGCCATCTTGTCGTACAGCGCCTGAATGCGCGGGCCATGCGCAGATGCAACCGCGCGGATCAGCGCGATGCGCGCCGCAAAGATGCCGTCGGGATCGGGCGTCTTCATCGCCTGCGCCAGTTCGACATCGAGCGGTGGCGCCAGCATCAGCGCGGCATAGGCCGGATCGTCTTCCGCGTCGGCCAGCACGGCGCCGATGGCGTCGACATAGGGCCTGGCGCCGCCGAGCGCGCCACCCTTCGATGCCGCGTCGAGCAGTATCTGCGTCGCCAGCTTCTGCGCCGCCTCCCAGCGGTTGAAGTCGTCGCTGTCGGCTTTCATCTGGAAGGCGAGTTCGTCCGCGCCATAGCCGGTGACGAAATTCGCTGGCGCGGAGAAATGGCGGCCCATCGACACCAGCGGCTTCTGCGCCACATCGGTGAAGCGGAAGGTCTGTTCGGCCGCGGTCATCTCGACGACACGCTCCTCGGGTCCGGGAACGGTCTCGCCCGCCAGCGTCAGCGGCATCGGATTGCCATTCTGCCCAATGAATCCCAATCGCACCGGAATATGCATCGGCTCCTTCACCGCTTGGCCCGGCGTCGCGCCGAGCGACTGCGTCAAGGTGAGGGCAAAGGTTTTGTCTGCCGCATTGTAGTCGCCCCGCGCCTCGACCGTTGGCGTGCCAGCCTGGCGATACCAGCGGCGGAACTGGCTGAGGTCGCGTCCGTTGGCGTCCTCGAAGCATTTGACCCAGTCTTCGACCGTCGCCGCTT
>DATEZM010000317.1:0-5377 GCA_035255625.1 Rhizomicrobium sp.
CCGCGTCTCGGACTTTTTCTTTTCCTCGTTCCGAGGGCTGGGGAGGAAAATGTATCGCGCCGGCCTTTTCGGCCTATATTTGTGACATGAGCACTCCGGCCGCGCCTGAGACCAAGGGTGCGGGGCAGGCATCGTCTGCCCCGGCGGAAGCTGCTGCGCCAAAGCAAAAGCGCCGGCTGATGCGGCAGACGGAGCTGGTCGAACGGGTCAAAGCCTACGATCCCGATGCCGACGAGGACCTGCTCAACAAGGCCTATGTCTATGCCATGAAGGCGCACGGCAAGCAGTTCCGCGCCTCCGGCGATCCCTATTTCGCCCATCCGCTCGAAGTCGCCGCCATTCTGACCGACCTGAAGCTTGACGTCGCCACCATCGTCACCGCGCTGCTGCACGATACGATCGAGGACACGCTGGCGACCTACGACGACATCAAGGCCAATTTCGGCGACGAGATCGCCAATCTGGTCGACGGCGTCACCAAGCTGTCCCAGCTCGAGCTGTTCAGCGAACGCACCAAGCAGGCGGAGAATTTTCGCAAGCTGATGCTCGCGATCACCAGCGACATCCGCGTGCTGCTCGTGAAGCTCGCCGACCGGCTACACAACATGCGCACGCTGGGCTTCATCGCCAAGCCGGACAAGCGCCGGCGCATCGCGGAAGAAACGCGCGACATCTACGCCCCCCTCGCCGGCCGCATCGGCATGCAGAACATGCGCGAGGAGCTGGAAGACCTGGCCTTCGCGGAACTCAATCCCGACGAGCGCAACTCCATCGTCACGCGGCTGAGCCGGCTTACCGATTCATCCGGCGATCGCGTTGGCCGCATTGCCGATCAGATCAAGCGCAAGCTTGCCGAACACGGCATCGACGCCTGGGTCTATGGCCGCGCCAAGCGGCCGTTCTCGATCTGGCGCAAACTGCAAAGCAAGCAGCTCAATTTCGAAGCCCTGTCGGACATCTTCGGCTTCCGCGTCATCGTCAAGAACGAGGATGACTGCTATCGCGCACTCGGCGTGCTGCACCGAATCTGGCAGATGGTGCCGGAGCGCTTCAAGGATTTCATCTCCACGCCGAAGACCAACGGCTACCGCTCCATCCACACCACGGTGATCGGGCCCGAGAAACAGCGGGTCGAGGTTCAGATCCGCACGCAAGCGATGCACGACGTCGCCGAACGCGGTGTCGCCGCCCATTGGCGCTACCGCGAGCATGTTTCCGGCGACGGCGACGAGAGCCGCGCCTATGGCTGGCTGCGCGACATGGTCGACCTGCTCGAGCGGGACGGGGCAGAGGATTTCCTCGAGAACTCGCGGCTCTCGATGTATCAGGACCAGGTCTTCTGCTTCACGCCGAAGGGCGACCTGATCCCGTTGCCGCGCGGCGCCACGCCGATCGATTTCGCCTATGCGCTGCATACCGACATCGGCAATTCCACCGTCGGCGCCAAGGTCAATGGCGGGCATGTGCCGCTGCACACACCGCTGCGCAACGGCGACCAGGTCGAGATCATCCGCACAAGGGAACAGACGCCGTCGCCGCTCTGGGAGCAGTTCGTCGTTACCGGCCGCGCCCGCGGCGAAATCCGCCGCTTCCTGCGCCATGCGCAGCGCGACGAGCATGTGAAGTTCGGGCGCAACATCCTCAAGAAAGTGTTCGCCGATGAGGGCGCGGAGCTGACCGAGAAGGCGATCGCCGACGTAGCCAAGAAGCTGCACGCTTCGAAGGCGGAAGACGTTTATGCCGAAGTCGGCCGTGGTGCGCTGCGCGGCCATGAAGTGCTCGAAGCGGTATTCCCCGAACTCAAAAAGGATCCGGAGAGTCGCAAGCGCGCTGCGTTCGCCGAGCCCAAGGCGAAGCGGCCGATCTCCATTCGTGGCCTCACCGAAGGCATCTCGTATCGCCTCGGCCAATGCTGTCATCCGTTGCCCGGCGACCGCATCGTCGGCGTGCCCACGGCCGGGGAGGGCGTGGTGATCCACACCATCGACTGCGCCGAACTGGAAAAGGACCAGAACGATGTCAGCGACTGGCTCGACGTTGCCTGGGGCACCCACGCGGCGGAAAGCGGTCCCTCGGTCGCCCGCGTCGCGGTCCGGGTGAAGAACGCGCCGGGCTCGCTGGCCGCCGTGATGAACGTGATCGCCAACAATGGCGGCAATATCTTCAATCTGAAGGTGACCAACCGAAATCCGCTGTTTTTCGAGTTCGTGGTCGACATCGAAGTGCGCGACCTCGCCCATCTGCAGAACATCCTGGGCGCCCTGCGCGTCAACGCCGCCGTCGAAAGCGTCGACCGCGTTCGGGAGCAGGGCTCAATCTAGGCGCGGTGTGTTTTTCCTTTTCCGCTCGGCGCCCCTTGCTTTAGAAGCGGCGGCGGCCATCGCAGCACGAGTCGTCCCATGACCCCCGAACAAGTCCTCTCCGAATTCAAGAAGACCGGCGCGCTGCTCGAAGGCCATTTCATCCTGTCGAGCGGCCTCCACTCCGACATCTACCTGCAGAAGTCGCTGATCTTCACCGACGCCAAGCGCACCGCGAAGCTGATGAAGGCGCTGGCGGCAAAGGTCCGCAAGGAGATCAAGACGCCCTTCACCGCCATCGTCTCGACCGCTGTGGGCGCGATCGTCCCGGGCTATGAAATGGGACGGCAGTTGGGGCTGCCCGCCTACTTCGTCGAGCGGGTCGAAGGCAAGTTCCAGCTCCGGCGCAATTTCACGCTGACCAGGGGCCAGCCCGTCCTGATCGTCGAGGACATCGTCTCCACCGGTCTGTCGATCAAGGAATGCATTGCCGCGGTGCGCGAAGCCGGCGGAAAACCGGTCGCCGTCGCGGCGCTGGTCGACCGCTCGGCCGGCAGGGTCAAGTTCGGTATCCCCTTCGTGCCGCTGATCCAGTGGCGCGTGAAAGCCTGGGAAGCCGACAAGCTTCCGTCGCATTTGCGCAACACACCTGCCGTGAAGCCGGGGAGCAGGGGTTTGAAGTGAAGTTGGGGGCCGGACGTATCGTTTGGTTGATGGTCTGCGTTGTCGCGGCCGGATTCGCTACGCCTTTCCTGGCCGGATTGTTGTATGTGACGGTCTTTCACCTGAACAGTGCGATCATAAATTTTCCCGGCTTGATGGTCGTCGTCGCTTCGGCACTTTCATTGATGTTCTGTGCTTTCTTCGGAGTGTTTCGACGCATCAATGGTTGGCGTGCTTCAGTCGGAATTGCAGCCGTATCGGCAGCGGTGGGAACAGTGGTGGCATTCTCCTTCGATTACGCGCTCCCGTTCTTCTAACTTAGGATGCGACATTTGGTGCCCACCCTCGCCCACCGCGTGGATAAGGTCAGCCCTGCATCCAGGATTTGCGCGCTATGCACTCGAACTTATCCAACAGCGGCGAAACCGTCGTACACTGCGTGCATGAGATGTGACCGCGACTCCTTTGCCCTGCCACCCGCACTTGCCGTGGCGCGCCGGCGCACGCCCCGGCACTTGCGCAAAACGCGCGAAGTCGAAAACAATTATGTTGCCGAAACTCCGGTAACACCCAGAAAACACTCGCGAAATCGCAATCGCCCGGGTGCGCCGGCGCGCAACCGCAATGCCGTCGCCCATGGCGTCTTCACCGCCGATCGGCGCGCGATGCGCACCGAAATCTGGGCGCTTTGCCGTTCGGCGCGGACACTTCTTCAATTGCGCAAGCTCGCCGTTGCCATGAGAGATTCCGCGCCATGATCCGCCTCGGCGTGAACATCGACCATGTGGCGACAGTGCGCGAGGCGCGCGGCAGCGCCTATCCCGATCCGGTGCGCGCGGCCAAGCTGGCGGAAGCCGCCGGCGCCGACGGCATCACCGCTCATCTGCGCGAAGACCGCCGCCACATCTCGGATTCCGATATCGAGCGGCTGTCGCGCGAGCTCACGATCCCGCTCAATCTCGAAATGGCGGCGACCGACGAGATGCACGTCATCGCGCTGAATGCGAAGCCGCATGCGGCCTGCATCGTGCCGGAGAAGCGCGAAGAGATCACCACCGAAGGCGGGCTTGACGCGGCGCGCCAGCACAATCACCTCTCGCCGATCATTCGCAGCATTAGCGCCGCCGGCATCCGGGTCTCGCTGTTCATCGAGCCGGCGCGTCAGCAGCTCGATGCCGCCGTGTCGCTCGGAGCGCCCGTCGTCGAGTTGCACACCGGCGCCTACGCCAATGCGCAAGGCGACGACCAGGCGCGCATCCTCAAGCGGCTGCAGGACGCAGCGGCCTACGGCACAAAGCTCGGTCTCGAGATCCATGCCGGCCACGGACTGACCTTCGACAACGTCAAACCTATCGCCGCTATTCCCGAAATCCGCGAGCTCAACATCGGGCACTTCCTCGTCGGCGAGGCGATCTTCATCGGCCTCGAAGCCTCCATCCGCCGCATGCGCGCGCTGATGGACGAGGCGCGCGCACCGCTATGATCTGGCTCGCCTCTGCCGCCGTTCTGTTGATTGTCATCCTCGTCATTGATCGGCTCCGGCCGCTGCAGAAGACCGCGATGATCGCAATCGGTGCCGCGTTCATTGCCGCTGGAGCGCTGCGTCTGGCCTATATCGAATGGGACTATCTATCGATTGTAACCGAACCGTTCGATGCCGCGATTCCTCTCGACCATGTGGCGTCTTTTCGATTCCCGACTTTCGCCGTCGCACGGACGGGCGAATACGATGTCTGGCTTCAGACCGATCGACCCTCGCCGTTGATCAACCTCGACTGCTACGATCCGGACTATGGGGGCGAGAAACTCTGCCCGCACCGCCCTCCCGGTTTGGATCTGCGCTGGACGGTAAGAGATGGGATGCGCACGATCGGAGTGGGCGAGACCTATAAGATAAGCGATAGGCCGCCGATCGTCGCGACCAAGCGGCACCTTGCGCCATCCGCCGCCAATGCCAGCGACGAGACTCCGATCTATCGCTATCTCGGTAACTTTGCAGCCTCCCGGCTCGATCGCCTCACCCTGGAGGCTGTTGTCGCCTCCCCAGAAGCGCACCTTGCCGCGCGCCACCCGCGCCTGATCGTCGGGCTTTCGGATGCCGAGACTGCGCCGGCAGGGTACTTTGCCACGCTGTTCTGCGTGTTGTGTGTCTTCGGCGGAGGCTTCATTCTGCTGAAGACACTCGTTCCCAGAAAGTCGCCCGCATGATCATCGGTCTGGGTTCCGATCTCATCGATATCCGCCGTGTCGAGAACTCGATCGAGCGCTTCGGCGAGCGGTTCCTCGGCCGCATCTTCACGCCGCTCGAACGCGAAAAGTCCGACAAGCGCGCCCAGCGTGCCGCGAGCTATGCCAAGCGCTTCGCCGCCAAGGAGGCATGCTCCAAGGCGCTCGGCACGGGTCTCAGGCGTGGC